>NZ_JAAHGN010000306.1:0-7366 GCF_010672485.1 Moorena sp. SIO2C4
GGAACAGTAGGAAAAAGCTCGGAAGATTTTTTGGTGTTATTAAAAAGCGATGCAGAGGTGCGACCCGTGGCGAATTTAATTCGTCTACGGAAAACGCACCTAAGCGGTCTTGACCACACTGCATCGCTACTCCCTACTCCCTACTCCCTACTCCCTAAAATCTAGGACGAGGGTACCTAACCCTTAGCCTTTTGGCCTTTAGGCCACGCTACGCGAACGGCCACGCTACGCGAACATCCTTCTAGGCATAAACTTTTTGATAGTAAGCTTGATACTCTTGGGATAGCAATGGTTGCCACCAATCCCGATTGCTGAGATACCACTCAATAGTTTTACGTAGGCCACCTGCTAAGGTTTCTGTTGGTACCCAACCCAGTTCAGTTTTAATTTTAGTCGCATCAATAGCATAGCGACGGTCATGGCCTGGGCGGTCTTTGACAAAGGTAATTAACTGTTGTGCTGGAGCAACCGGTAGATCAGGGGCTAATTCATTCATCAGCTCGCAAATCTGGTGAACTAGGTCTAGGTTTTTGACTTCGTTATTGCCACCAATGTTATAGGTTTCTCCTGGTTGACCTTTGTGAATCACTACATCTAAAGCACGGCAATGATCACCCACATACAGCCAATCTCGAATATTTTGTCCATCCCCGTAGACTGGTAGAGATTTGCCCAACAGGATGTTGATGCACATCAGGGGAATTAATTTTTCTGGAAAATGATAGGGTCCGTAGTTATTGGAGCAATTGGTGATAATAGTCGGGACCCCATAGGTATGGTAATAAGCCCGGGCAAGATGGTCACTGCCAGCTTTGGAAGCAGAATAGGGACTGTTGGGGGCATAGGGTGTGGTTTCACAGAAGGCTGGGTCATCAGCACTTAGACTGCCATACACTTCATCCGTGGAAACATGGAGGAAGCGATAATCCTTTGGTTGTCCTTGATTTTGCCATTGTTGCCGGAAGGATTCTAGTAGGGTAAAGGAACCGACAACATTAGTGCGGATAAAAGCATCAGGTCCTAAAATGGAGCGGTCAACGTGGGATTCAGCAGCAAAATGGGCGACGGTGTCGATGTTTTCTTCCTGGAGCAGGCGGTCTACTAGAATGCGATCGCATATGTCTCCCTGGACAAACCGCAAATTTGCTTTGTCTTCCAGACCGGCCAGATTCTGGCGGTTTCCAGCATAGGTAAGAGCATCTAGTACCACCACGCGATCGCCTGGGTACTGTTCACACCAGTGATGAACAAAATTCGAGCCAATAAATCCTGCACCACCTGTTACTAGTAATTGGCGAGGTTGTCTAGTAGTCAGGGATTTTTGTTCAAAAGAATTCATGATTAGTTTGAGTGGGTTAGTGCTTCAATGGGTTAGTAGAAAAGTAAGCATTGAGCTATCAGCTATCAGTTATCAGCATTCAGCATTCAGCTATCAGTTATCAGCATTCAGCCATCAGCTATCAGCTATCAGCCATTGGCCAATGGCTTTTACCCAGACCTTCAATTCTCATTAATATCGAATTATTAAATTCGATCGTTCAAGGTTTATTTTCAGCTGACCGCTGATCGCTGACGGCTGACCGCTGAATTATTACCTTAAGTTAGTTCAACTTGAGAGTCATCACCAATCATGAATCGTAAAGCTTTTGGATGTTGGGGTGCAGCTTTAACTTGAGCTCGTTCTCCAATTAAACTATCAACAATTCGTTGATGAATCCCCGTTAATTTAGCACCTTTTAGAATCACGCTATGCTCAATGTCAGCATCTAAGAGAGTAGCTTGGTCAGCAATGCTAGTATATGGACCAATGAAGCAGTTTTCCAGATGGCAGTTTTCCCCAATGGTAACTGGACCACGAATGGTACAATTAGTAATATAAGACCCCTTACCAATCTGTACCCGTCCGCTAATTCGACTTTCGGAGTCAATTTCACCATCAACAGCAGATTCTAGACAAGTATCTAGAATAATCTGGTTAGCAGCTAACAAGTCATCTTTTTTCCCAGTATCCAGCCACCAACCTTTGATTTGAAAAGCTTCTACATTTTTTTGCTGATCAATCAAGTATTGAATCGCATCGGTAATTTCCAGTTCCCCTCTAGCAGAAGGCTGGATGTTAGCAATTGCTTGATGGATAACAGGGGAAAATAGGTAAACACCTACCAGTGCGAGATTAGAAGGAGGAACTTTCGGTTTTTCTACTAGCTGCAACACTCGCCCGAATTCATCGACTTTGGCAACACCAAAGGCAGTAGGATTATCTACCTCCCGTAGCAGGGTCAGGGCATCCAGATTTTTGTTCTGGAAATTCTCGACAAATAAGTTCAGTTCACTTTGAACCAAGTTGTCTCCCAAGTACATTACAAAGGGAGAATCTCCGAGAAAGGGTTGGGCGACTTTAACGGCGTGGGCAAGTCCTAAGGGTTGGTCTTGGAGGATATAGGTAATGTTAGCTCCGAAGCGATCGCCATTTCCTGTTTTAGCCTTAACTTCTTCCCCAGTTTCAGGACTGATAATAATACCGATATCAGTAATACCAGCAGCGATAATGGCTTCAAGCCCATACCACAAAATTGGTTTATTAGCAACAGGTACTAACTGTTTGGCACCAGTATAAGTTAGGGGACGTAAACGAGTGCCTTTTCCCCCAGAAAGAATTAGTGCTTTCATAAGCTATATGAAATCCTCACTATAAAGTCTGAAATATGAAATATGAATTATTAAGGTTGTTCGCCCTTGGCATTCGGTGAAGGGTAGGTTGAAGGTTGTTCGCCCTTGGCGTTCCCGTAGGGTAGGTTGAAGGTTGTTTGGTTGTTTGGTTGTTTGGTTGGCAGGTTGTTTGGTTGAACTTGAACTATAGCGGTTCTCATACTAATCAGGTACACAGGATTGTTTTCCGATGCCCGATGCCCGATGCCCGATGCCCGATTCCCTACTCCCTACTCCCTACTCCCTATGCTTATAGCAATTACCCAAGCTTTTGATAAAGTTCTGCTAGCATTTGCCTCAAAGATTGACGCCAATGGGGCGGATAGCTTCCCAAGGTTTGGGATATTTTCTGGTTTGAGAGAACTGAGTAAGCTGGACGCTGAGCGGGAGTGGGGTATTCTGGGGTAGTAATTGGGACAACTCGCTGCAATTTTAAGGGGAAGCCCAGCAGTTTGGCTTCTTCAAAGATGGCAACGGCAAAGTCATACCAACTGGTGACACCAGTGTTGGTGAAGTGATAGATTCCTCCTAGCATTGGATTAGAATCCATTGCTTGCAAAAGTTGAGTAATGGTTACTGCTATATCTTTAGCCCAGGTAGGAGTACCCACTTGATCCGCTACCACCCGAAGCTCTTCTCGCTCAGCCCCTAGTCGTAACATGGTTTTGACAAAGTTGCCATGACCACGAGTACCATAAACCCAAGCAGTCCTAAGGATGAGAATGCGATCGCATTTTTGCTGCACCCCTTCTTCCCCTTGCAGTTTCGACTTACCATAAGAACCGATGGGATTAGGAGTGTCTTGCTCCGTGTAAGGAGTATTTTTTTTGCCATCGAACACATAGTCGGTGGAAATATGGAGCAGGATGGCTCCTAAATTCTGAGCTTCCTCTGCCATGATGGTTGGAGCAACAGCATTAATCGATTTAGCCAGTGCCAGTTCTGTCTCTGCTTTATCCACAGCCGTGTAAGCCGCTGCATTGACAATCACGTCAGGCTTAATCTGATGAATTACCTGACGAATACTCTCTGGCTCAGCTAAGTCCATATCGCTGCGCCCCACACCGATGACTTGGCCTAGGGGACTCAGAGTATCTTCCAACTCTTGACCCACTTGTCCAGTAATCCCAGTGAGTAAGATTTTTTTCATGCAAAAACCTCGGCTGTTTTGAAAGACTTACCCGCTTGATCTTTAGCCGACAGACTGGGAGAGTCGGTCAGAGGCCAATGAATGGCTAGGTCAGGGTCATTCCACACAATAGTCCGCTCGTGATCAGGAGCGTAGAAGTCAGTAGTCTTATATAAAACTTCAGCGAATTCAGAGACTACCAGGAATCCGTGGGCAAATCCAGCTGGAATCCAGATTTGTTGTTTATTTTCTGCACTCAGCAAACAACTAACCCACTGTCCAAAGGTCGGGGAGCTTTTTCTAATATCCACTGCCACATCAAATATAGTTCCGAGTAAAACCCGCACCAGTTTACCTTGGGGCTGCTGAATCTGGTAGTGTAATCCTCGAAGCACCCCTTGGGCTGAACGGGAATAGTTATCCTGGACAAACTCAGCGGTGATCCCAGCTTTATCTGCTAGAACTCGTTTATTGTAGCTTTCAAAGAAAAAACCACGGTCATCACCAAAGACACGGGGTTCAAGAATTAAGACTTCGGGTATTTTGGTTTCAATAACGTTCATACAGTTCTCTGGTTGATTAGCTAAGCCTCTTAAAGTGACCAACTCCTCATCAAGTTTGTGTTATCTACACTGAAAGAATTTCAATACTTTGTAAACTTTTTGTGAAATATCTCAGCTTGACACTTTCCTCCCTAGTAGTCTGTTAATTGAAAACAAGATTGATAGGGGAGTAATTATAATAGTAGTCTGCACTCAAGTAGACTACACCTAGTTGTGTAGAAAGGGAGGGATGGCAAGATGGGGAAGATCGATCGAGGCTTAATCTGACGAACTTTTGTATTCTACTGAATTTAAAATTGCTATCAGGATTTCGTAAAGGCGAATGGTGTAAACTATCGAAAAAATTAAATTTACTAAACTAAATTAACGAAAAGTCATTCAGATTACCGATTACCCATTACTTCAAGAACAAAATTACGAAAGAGCACTACTACCTCTGGGATGATTTGATGTCCCATGTCAAATTCTTGATACTTGACCTGTATCCCTAAACCAGTTAGAGTATATCTAGCATTGTGAGCAGCCATTAACGGTACAACCTCGTCTTGTCTACCATGAACTATCAAAATTGCTGGTAACGATGAGCCTGTAGGAGGTTGGGTTCGGCTATGTAAATAGCCACTCATGGATACTAAGCCTGCTATTGGCAAGGTCAACCCTACATCTAATGTCATGGCTCCGCCTTGGGAAAATCCACTCAGAATGGTGCGGGATAGGGGCACGCCAGTGCTCACTTCGTTCGCGTAGCGTGGCCTTTTGGCCAGGGATTTGAGCCAATCAATTAGCTGCTGTCTGCTTTCGGTTAAGCCTTGATACTCCGGGCCATTCAAATCATACCACATTTTACCCTCAGGTACAGCAGGATGGTCAAAGGGAGCTTCAGCAAATAGAAACTGATAGTCTGGTAAGTTTAGCGCCTTAGCCAAAGATACCAAATCTTGGGAGTTGGCTCCAAAGCCATGTAAGCAGACAATTAATCCAGCTGGTGGTTGATTGTTGGTAGGGGGAATGTTAATATAGTTCAGCTGCAAAGATTTATCTCCATCAGAGTAGGTGATCTCTTGAGAATTGTACGCTTTTTGGCAAGCAGTTGATAACAGCGTTATTCCCAGAGCTACTAAACTTTGGAATAGAAATTTTCGTCGCTTAAATGAATTGATTTTCACAAGTAATAGGCTTTGGAAGGTTGGGAGGTTGAACGCGCACGCGTGGCCTATTGGCCAAGGTTGGGAGGTTGGAGGTTGGGAGGTTGAAGGTTGGGAGGTTGAAGGTTGGGAGGTTGAAGGTTGGGAGGTTGAAGGTTGGGAGGTTGAAGGTTGGGAGGTTGAAGGTTGGGAGGTTGGGAGGTTGAAGGTTGAACGCGATGGACTTCGTCCCGCTTTCAGCGAACCCGTGGCCTATTGGCCAAGGTTGAAGGTTGGAGGGTTGAACGCGATGGCGTGGCCTATTGGCCAAGGTTGAAGGTTGAAGGCTTGGAGGTGGTTTTTGTCCAGGCGTCCGTTGTAGGGTAGGTTGGAGTTTGATGATTGACGGTGAGGGAATCTCAAATTAACATTACTGATTACTGATTACTGATTACTGATTACTGATTACTGATTACTGATTACTGATTACTGATTAATGATTACCGATTACCCTCAATCGTTCCACCATTGACCAACGCCTTGCCTGTTGCTGTTGCTAGAGAAAACTGCACAGGTTAAATAGCCTGACATCTATATACTAGTAGAGTGCTGTCTCAATCGGTTATGGATGCATCTAGATACTCGACAATTCGGGTATTTGACCCAACCAATAACGAAAAAGGCTACAAAGTCTGCCATCAACAGGAAGCACAGGAGTTTTTTCAACAAACACTCCTGGGATTGGATCAAAAGGAAAGGTTATTAGCTCAGTGGGAGCGAGGTATCCAGGATTTACTGCTATCCTGGTTTCGTGCTGAGCTATCTACTGTTGATACTACATGTGATACTAAATACCGGGTGTTAGCTGGACTGTGTCTTCGGTGCTATGTTTCAATGCCTATCCTAAAGGCTTGTAAAAAACTAGCGAGTCAGTTTTGCCTTGACTATCGGTTAACTTACCGTGAGCTGCTATCCTATGTACTCAATGATGATGGCAAAACTCCGATTATTCTCGATAGTGATGGCAAAGCTCAACTGGTTGTTAATAAGCAAGGTGAGATTGAACCTGGACTTGGTCAGTTTTTTACGATTGATGTCTTGGCAAGCTATCGTCTGAACTCACCAGCTCGCTTCAGTTTGGACAATTGGGCATATCTGAAAACCAAACAACATCCTGATATCAAACGTTGCTTAGCTGAACAGGGATTGCCCTTGTCCAGTAACTGGTCACTGTTGGGACGAGTTAAACTCAGACACCTTGAACAGCTCTATCCACGCGATCGCAAACTAGTAGAAACCTTCCATACTGTCTATTCTCAAGACAGACAACAGCAGCGGCGCCATAGAGTTAACCATAAACTTAACCCTAGAGTTAACCAATGCCTTGAGCCTAGGGATGACCAACTCCAAGACATGCTCCACCTGTTGCCAGAACGTGGTGTTATCATCAATTCCACCAAAGAGCTTCACAAAGAACTAACCAGGATAGCCAAGGGTCTGCAAGAAGAGGAGATTTGGAGCCGCAGAGGAAGTCCGATCTGGGAACCTCTAGAAGCACGGGATCCAGAAACTGGCGAGTATGTCCCCAAAGAATTACCTGATCTAAACTCTATTAATACCATAGATCATTTAGGACAATCTGAATTGCAGGATTTTCTTGAACAGGGACTGATTGAGGTTTTAGATCACGCGATAGCGCAAGCCTTGGCTGAGCACATTGCCTCTTTAGAGCAAAGTCGCCGTTACGCTTGTTTTGCTTCAAAGGTTATCCCAGGTTTCCGATTCCTTTACTGTGAGGGTAAGTCTCTTAAAGAGATAGCAACCGTTGTGAAGATGACCAA
>NZ_JAAHGN010000307.1:0-7350 GCF_010672485.1 Moorena sp. SIO2C4
TATAGGTAATGGGTAATGGGTAATGGGGAATGGCTGCTCGCCTTAAGATGCTTGGGGTTTGGTGGGCAAATGTACAAGGTTTGACCAATTGATCAGTTATCATCGACCAATGCCCACCCTACTGCTCGCCTTGGGGTTTGGTGGGCAAATGTACAAGGTTTGACCAATTGATCAGTTATCATCGACCAATGCCCACCCAACTACAAGAGCGATCGCACTATTTTATCAAAATCCACTGATTGTGGTGTTTGGTGGGCAAATTCTAAACGGAAGTGCGATCGCATTCGGAGCGGGTAGGGTGGGCAAATACTAAAACGGAAGGCAATTTCATCTCGAACCCAAGACCATTTGCCCACCAAACAACTAAACGGAAGTGCGATCGCATTCGGAGCGGGTAGGGTGGGCAAATACTAAACGGAAGGCAATTTCATCTCGAACCCAAGACCATTTGCCCACCAAACAAGATCAGCGATTGGCCTACGGCCACGCTACTGAATGCTTACTTTGTGCCATAGCCTGAGTATTGGCGCATAGAAGGTGGCTGAAACCCAATAACAATATCATTTTTGGGAACGTTCATATTAACCAGATCTTGACCAATATCCCATTCAGTATTGTTATTCTGAATCCAGATCTTGCTATTTTTAATCTGTAAATGAACTGAACAGCCATAAACTCTTTCTTTCTTGTCCCAGCCGATGGCCATTACTTGATAATGGTCGTTTTCCGTATCAAAAATGTTATGAATTTCCATGTCACCATGAGAGGGTTTGTAACTGGCATATTGATTCAGTAGTTGCTTGATTATACTGCGATAATTTTGAAGCTTTTCTAGGTTTTCCATGATACAATTACCTCATTATCAATGTCATAACTTAATAGTTTCAGTTGGTAATCTTGAATAACCATTTGAGGAAATTCCTTCTGAAAAAACCTTCGGTAGGTCGTATCGGGAACCGCCATAAATAATTGTCGTTCTGGATCTTTTACCTTTAACGCTACTCGATAGTTAATGAATTGACCAATGGCAAGGTGGAAGTCTGTAATTGAGGAGGGATTAATAAAACTTTTGATTTACCACTGCCTTCCGCTGACCATTTCTTTCTGCCGCTATTAGCTTTTCGGCACCCAGATCAATAAAAAATTCTACTCCGCCTACTTTCAAAAAAAACGGATCATCGGTAATTTGCCAACCATCTTTAATTAAGGCATTTTTGACAACATCATGAAATAAGTCTTTTGCCATTACTCTTGCTTCCTTGCATCACAGGACCTGTGGTATTTAAAGTGTTGGCGGAGGTAACGAATGAAGTAGGGGGTAAAGCGAGCATTCCGTAGGGTAGGGTCGGCAAATTCTGATAGCTTGGCAATTTCATCAGGATTCATGTTCATTTGCCCACCCTACAAGAGCGATCGCACTTCCAAATTCATGATCATTTAGAATAAATCTGCATGGGAACCGGAACGAACCAGAAAAAGATTGGTTTCTGAGGTTTTGTAGATTAAAATCCAGTCTGGTTCGATATGACAATCTCGGTATCCACTCCAATTTCCTGTTAAGGCATGATCTTTGTATTTGGGTTCTAGTTCTTTTCTCTCTAATAAGTTATCAATAACTGATTTCAGCTTTTCCATATTTTTGCCACGCTTCTGTAGCCGTTTGACGTCTTTCTTAAAGCGGTTTTCAAAAACCGGTGATAGCATTAAATTCCCAGTTCATTGTAGAGAGATTCTTTATTGGCACAAACGGTCAAGTTTTTTTGTTCTTCAATATTTATAATCGCTTGTTGGGTCTCTTCATTGAAGTCGTTAATTGTATAAGTCTTCTCTTCAATTCGTTTCTCTCTTTCAGCTTGCTGCAAAATAAGCGCGAGGTGTTTTTGTAAAAAAATGGCTAGGGCGTTTTGTTGTTCTTCCGAAAGCTGTGCGATCTGCTCAAAGGTTTCTTGGATTAATTTAGTCATGGGTGGTTTTTGCGAAACCGTATTGATCGAAATTGTAGCACTTTGACATCCTCCCACCGCTAAATCAAAGATTATAGTGCGATCGCACTCCATGGCGTAGGGTGGGCAAATCATCAACCATTAACCATTTGATCACCAATCATGTCCATTTGCCCACCCTACTACTGATATAATATGTCACATGTTGATAGTTCCCTGTTCCCTGTTCCCAGGCGTAGGGTGGGCAAATCATCAAAGTAATACCATTTGTATACCAATCATGTCCATTTGCCCACCCTACTATTTGATCAAAATCAACAGGGAGTAGGGTGGGCAAATTATGATTGTGGCGTAGGGTGGGCAAATTATCAAAGTAATACATATGTCCACCAATCATCGACCTTTGCCCACCCTACTACAAGAGCGATCGCACTTTGCCCCGTCCGCCATCGATAATGCTTTCGAGCCAAGAGCATCGACCCTTGCACCGCTTCTTCTCCGATTTTCGGTTATTCATTCATGGTCACTTTGCTTCTTGATGATGGGTTCGTTCCTTTCTTGATTTACTACGTAAACGTAGTGCTGCCAGATATATGTGCAGATAATGATAGCCATTCCAATCCACAAGCCGGGCTTTTTCATGTAATGTAAACCTCCATACAACGGCAATAAGTTACCAGACCCTAACGCCTCAGACTAGAGTTGCTTACAGTAGGGTGGGCAAATTATGTAGGTTTGGCAATTTCATCTTTGTGTCATGTCCATTTGCCCACCCTACTACTGATATAATAATATGTCTACATCATTGGTGTTACGAGCGCGATTAATATAGCGTTTATCGTAGCTATGAGGTACACATTATTTTTGCCCTCTTCCCTCACTTCCCCTCCTGGGAGGGTTTAGGGGTGGGTTCCTCTTACCTGCTCCCTGCTCCCTGCTCCCGTCTTGATGCAGTCGCTCATGGGGGAAACCCCCAAGACCGCGCTGCATCGCTGCTCCCTAAAAACCAGAAATTTGTACCTCACAAGTCGTAGAATTGCTATTATTAAGATAATTGCAGCAATCGTTGTCAAAACCAAAAGAAAGGCCAATTCAAAATAAGGCCAATTCAAAATTCAAAATTCAAAATTCAAAATTCAAAATTAGAAATTAGGGCTCTCCTAGACTGATTATACTAAATTAGTAGTTTAAATTAGCTTAACCCCCTCAGCATAGCAACCTTAGGAGAGCCGAAATTATAAATTCAAAAGCATTTTGAATTTTGAACTCATAATTTTGAATTGGCCTTATTTTGAATTTTGAATTTTGAATTTGAGCGAAGCGATTGACTCGGCTTTACGAGCAAGGTGCGGATGAGCAACGCATTGAGACAAACCTTAACCATTGGTGGCGGTGGGTTAGAAGTGGGGTGGATGGGGTGAGTCTGTTTGGTTTTGGGTTGGTGGTTTACAAGGCTTTAACCATACATACAACAGAGGCGTACGCATGACCTAGGGTAGGGTGGGCTAATTCTGAGAGATATGCAATTTACTCGGAAAAAATGATCATTTGCCCACCCATCAAGATCTGCGTACGCACCACCCTTCTGCCTTCTGCATGCTGCCTTTCCGCTGCCCCTTTCTTATAAAACGCTAATTACTTAGTATATTGGGTTATTCCTTGGTGGTGATATTTTTTTATCTTGGAATGGGGAGAGCTGATTCATCTGGTCAAATGGGATGATTTGCATAATTATTCGGTTCGGACTCTCGTTGACTATGCTCACTTTACCATCAGGCTCCACTTCCCTTTGCACATTATAATATTTTAGATTACCATCAGCATCCCTCTTTCTATTTATTCGTATTGGTCCCGATCTCAATCCTCCACCTACTTGTCCCCAACCGATTTGCTCTAATGATATATCTTCTAATGTCTTAATCGTTTCAGGGATTGAACGAATCTGGTGCTCTCTCATTTGTGTGAAATCTAACCAGTATCTTTGCCGCATTTGTTCATCCAGCCAGTCTATATGAGGCACCACTGTACATATCAGCTTCGAGCTACCGTTCAAGTGGAACTGTTTAGGATCTTCTGGCACAGCCCTTACCCCGTATCTAATGTAAGAGCTCTCCGATGCGAATCCTCGTTTCATCAGATAATATAAAACTTTCACTTTCTCTTTCAAGGGTTCTTCCACTTGTTGCGAGTGATCTCGATTTGCTTTTGCTGTGATCGGAAATAGATTATCTTCAACCCCGGGGCCACCCAGTTTACCGTTGAGCAGATGACCCTTTATATATAACCGTACCCCATCGGAGTCTCTTAAATTATCATATAAATCTCCCTTTCTTGCATAAGGTCCTGATCCCTGTTGAGGATCCATTGGATTTAACCGCGCCGTCATCGTGTAGCCCACCCTTTCACTATGCAAAGGTACGCCGCTCCCTTTCTTATAATCAAGCTGTTGTGGACTATTCTGAACCACCGTCCTATCCTCCTTCTTCACCCGTTGTAATGGAGCCCTATCTGCCCGATAAACATAACTCTTTCTTCCAACGGGAGGTTCTACATTCGTATATTTCATATGTTGTAAATCCAAGACTTTCCTACCCATTACATCCGCTTCCCTTTCCAATCCCTCTTCTTCGATCATATATTCTCCCATCGCCTGTATCGTATTATTCACCCTCCCCTGCTTCTGCTGCACCACATGCCATGCCTCATGAGCCAAATGCTTCTCCTGCCCCGGCCCAACATGAATATCCGTCCCCTGTGCATACGCCAGGGCTTGCAACTGTGCTGGTTTCTCCGAGTTGTAATGCACCCTCACATCATCCATCGAGTAGCCAGAGAGGTTCTCTATCCCTGCCTTGAGGCGATCAGGCAAGCCGGTTTTGTTTTCATTTTTGCTACTCACTGCCCTCATGCTATCGCCATCGGTCAACGAATCCCCCGTCAACGGTTGTGCTGCTCGCTGCACCATCATCCTTTTCGGCTGCACTACCATTTGCCCACCGTGATTCGCCCCTTGCCTGCTTCTATCTCCCGGCTGTCCAAAAGAAAACTTCCCTTGCAGCCCCATCTCTCTCCTTCCCGTTTCCGGCTGGTATTGTCCTGATTCTAAGGTGCGCATCACCTTCGCACTGATACTTCCCCATTCCCCCACCGCCTCTTCCGCGTTCCACTCCCTTTCCTCTGCTTCCATTATTTCTCTATAACCTTTCCGTCTGGAGTCTTTATTATTTTGATCAAATGACACTGAAGTAGAGTGAGAATATTTCGGTTTATAGGTATGAGTAGTGCGCATAGCTAGTTCCTTTTACCTTGTACCCTATTAGTAAACCAGATCAGTCGATCCATCCGTCTTCCAGGAGCGCGACATGGCACCCCTTTCTCAAACCAACTGGTATCACTCTAATATTAGTTCTCTGTTACAAGAAATCGATCGAGTTCGTAACTATTTAGAAAAATACATAGAAGGTAAAGAAAATCAACAAATCGTAACTGAATTTGTTGACCTAACATCTGCCCTGGCTGAACTTTGTATCCTCTTAAATCTCTCCCCTTTTGAAAGGGATATCCTGCTAATGTGCGTGGGCATGGAAATAGAACCTATGTTCCAGTCCTTGGTGGCCATTGCCCAAAAAAATCATCCTAACAAAAACTATCCTACTCTTAGTTTAGCTCTTGACGCCCTGCCCGGACCCAGTTGGCGTGTCCTTTCTCCCGAAAGCCCTTTACTATACTGGCAACTGCTCCACATAGAACCAGGATCAATCCTAACCAAGTCCCCCCTCATAATTGACCAGCGTATCCTCTGCTTTCTGTTAGGAGAAAATGCCACAGACCAGGAATTAGCAAGCATTATCACTCCCCAACCGCCTCAGACCAACCCTCATCTTTTGCCTAGCTCTCAGTTAAGTATAGGGTCGCAATTGATCACCATTTGGTCTGGCAGCGAGGGGACAAATAGCTATCCCGTGGTGCAATTATCTGGCTCGGATCGAAGCACTAAATACCAAATTGCCTCCGCCACTTGTCAGGGTTTGGGGTTAAAGTTACATACTCTCGACCCTGCCGCTCTGACCACCAAGCCCCAGTTGGTCTACCAACTCGCGAAGCGTTGGCAAAGGGAAGCAATACTTAGCAATAGTGTCCTGTTTATTGACTGCGATAGTTATAATTTTACGGAGCCAGGGCGGGAGTATGCTCTGAGCCAATTTATTGATAGTAACAATACTCGTTTAATCCTCTGCTGCAATCACCGAAAAATTGACTGTCAGCGGACTGTTGTTAACGTTGACATCCCCCCATTGAGCCACCAGGAACAATATGACCTGTGGGAAAGCCATATAGGGTCAGCAGCAGCAGAACTTAACGGTCAACTTGAGCGCGTCGCCGTACAGTTTAACCTCAGTAGTGCTAGTATTCAAGCCGCCTGTGATCAATTCAAAATTCAAAATTCAAAAGTTCAATTATGGGATTTATGCCGCCAAATCAGCCGTAATCAATTAGAACACTTAGCGCAACCGATAAATGCTACGGCTACCTGGGAGGATCTGGTATTACCAACCCCACAACGGCTGCTTCTTGGGGATATTGCCACTCACCTCAGATACAAGTATAAAGTCTATCAGGAATGGGGTTTCGCCCACAAAGGTGTCCGGGGTTTGGGCATCAGCGCCCTATTTTACGGTGCTAGCGGTACTGGTAAAACCATGGCAGCTGAGGTATTAGCCAACGAATTTCGCCTCTCTCTTTATCGCATCGACCTCAGTCGAGTTGTCAGTAAATATATTGGTGAGACCGAAAAGAATCTGCGGCGGATCTTTGATGCAGCTGAAACCGGAAGTGCTATTCTACTGTTTGACGAAGCCGATGCCCTGTTTGGTAAGCGTACCCAAGTTAAAGACAGTCACGACCGCAACGCTAACATCGAAGTCAGCTATTTGCTGCAGAGAATGGAAGCCTATCAAGGGTTAGCTATTTTGACCACCAATTTCCAAAGCGCTCTCGATAGTGCCTTTGAGCGCCGGATTCGCTTTGTGGTCGAGTTTCCGTTTCCCGGACCCGAAATCCGTACCCAAATTTGGCAGCGGATTTTTCCTCCCCAGACACCAACCCAAAACTTAAATTACCAGAAACTCGGTCAACTAAAAGTAGCTGGCGGAAATATTCGCAATATTGCCCTAAATGCCGCTTTTTTTGCCGCCGCCGCCGATGAACCCGTGAACATGGAACATATCTACGAAGCAACAAAACGGGAATATCAAAAGTTGAAGAAAATGTTGACAAACGAAGAGATTGAAGGCTGGTTTTAGTTGTGGGGAGTTCATGGGAATCGGGAATCGGGAATCGGGAATCGGGAATCGGGAATCGGGAATCGGGAATCGGGAATCGGGAATGGGGAATGGGGAATCGGGAA
>NZ_JAAHGN010000308.1:0-7340 GCF_010672485.1 Moorena sp. SIO2C4
CGAAGTCTACTTTACTTACCCATTAGCAGCCGATCCATAGGATAGCAATCCGTGTAGGAATTGTGATAATTTTTGATTTGATCGGAAGTTCCCTACTCCCTACTCCCTACTCCCTACTCCCTACTCCCTGTTACCTTTGCTAGATAACTAATCTAGCTGCATAAGTAATCTAACCAACTTGATCTAAAATGCAAGCAAGCTTAAGCAGCGGAAGCTCATGTCAGCTGATCGCGTGAGGCCGTTGTATATCTAAAAAACAAGACCAAGAAAAAACTTATGCCTAAATGGAGTTCTCTGGTACTAGCCACTCTAGTATTAGTTGCACCCTTAACAGCCTGTGAAGGAGGTGGGACAAGCGCTAAACAAAGCCGCTTAGATATAGTCAAGAGCCGTGGCAAGCTGATTTGTGGTGTTGACGGTGGCATTCCCGGATTTAGCTTTGTGGATGGGAGCGGTAACTACTCCGGGCTAGATGTGGATGTCTGTAAAGCAGTTGCTGCTGCTTTGTTTGATGACCCAAAAGCAGTAGAGTACCGTAACCTTGACTCCACGGAGCGATTTCCCGCCGTCCGGAATGGTGAAGTGGATATGCTCTCGCGCAATACCACTTGGACTCTTAGCCGAGATAGCTCTACCAATAACTTAGAATTTGCCCCTACTACCTTTTATGATGGTCAGGGCATGATGGTGCGCAAAAACAGTGGGATTAAGACACTCAAAGATTTTAAAGGAAAATCCGTCTGTGTGGAAACTGGAACCACTACTGAGTTGAATTTAACCGACAAGATGCGGGAAGCAGGTGTCGAATTTGAGCCAGTGGTATTTCAGAAAGCAGACCCTGCCTATACTGCCTATAACGAAGAACGTTGTGACGGCATGACTTCTGATAAATCCCAACTATTGGCCAAACGTAGCACTCTGCCTAAGCCTGATGATCATGTACTTCTAGATGTTACCATGTCCAAGGAACCCTTGGGACCAGTGACTATTAATAATGACTCCGCTTGGTTTGATGTAGTTAAGTGGGTTACCTTCGCCTTGATTGAAGCCGAAGAGTTAGGGATTACTAAGGCGAATGTGGCACAAATGAGTAACAGTCCTAACCCGACTGTCAAACGCTTCGTAGGTGTTGAAGGTGAATTAGGCAAAGGTCTCGGTTTAGAAAACGATTTTGCAGCGCGAGTGATTAAGCACGTGGGTAACTACGGCGAAGTCTATGACCGTAACTTGGGTAAAAATTCTCAGTTCAAACTCAATCGGGGTCTGAATGACCTCTGGACTCGTGGGGGTATTTTGTATTCTCCACCCTTCCGTTAAGGGATTGTTAACTGTTTCAGGTTGAAGGTTTATTGGTTAAAAGTTGAATGTTTAAAGTTGAAAATTGAAGGTTGAAGGTTGGAGGTTGGAGGTTGATTGGTTGAAGGTTGATTGGTTGAAGGTTGAAAGTAAACCTAAAACCTAAGAGGATGTTTGAGAAGTACCAAATGTTTGGCATGAGCCACGATGATCCCCCAAATCTGGAAGACTTTGAGCCAAATTACCCCCAAATTTGGGGGGCTAGGGAGCGGTTTCGAGTAGCATCCAACACTTTTAAAACAGCCTCTAAAACCTAAAATCTGTAACCTAAAACCTAAAACCTAAAACCTAAAACCTGTAACCAACCTACAACCTGCAAAATTCAACCAACCAACATTCAACCAACCAACATTCAACCTTCAACAAACCAACCTGTAACCTGCAACCTAAACAACTAACGAATGACAAGCAATATAGGTCAAAAGCCTCCTTTGTGGCGGGATGACCGATTTTGGCGCATTGCCATACAAGTCCTATTTGTGCTGGTGGTGATTGCGGTCGTGGCATGGCTAGGCACCAACTTAAGCCGAAATATTCAGCAACAAGCGATTAAATTGGGGTTTGATTTTCTCCAAGATCAAGCCAAATTTGGTATTGGCGATACTCCCATTCCCTACAAAGCCACTGACCCCTATAGCTATGCTTTATTGATCGGACTGGCCAATTCATTGCGGGTGATGGTGTTTGGGATTATCCTGACAACTATTGTTGGTATTACCGCCGGGATAGCTAGTTTTTCTGACAATTGGCTAGTGAGTAAGCTGAGTCTGGTGTATGTGGAAGTGGTGCGCAATACACCACTGCTGCTGCAATTGCTATTTTGGTACTTTGGGGTTTTCTTCCAACTGCCAAAACTGTCGGAAAAAATTCAGTTACCTGGGTCGATATTTTTGAGCAAGCGGGGAATTTATATTCCTTGGCCCCCCTTCACCACCCAGCTGTTTCTGTGGTTGGTGGTTTTGCTAGTCGGTGCGATCGCAGCAGTTTTCATCTGGCAGTGGCGCACTAAAGTGATGGTAGAACAAGCACAATCCGGTCAGCCCCAGTTAATTGCTTTAATTGCGATCGCAATTGCTGCTGTCTTAATTATCATCATCGGTTTTGGTTGGCAAAGACCGCAAGAAGTTATCGACACAGGTAATATTGAAGGCGGACTCCGGCTAACTATTGAGTTCTGTGCCTTACTAGCTGGTCTAGTCTTTTACACAGGTGCGTTTATCGCGGAAATTGTCCGAGCTGGAATAGAGTCAGTACAGAAGGGACAGTGGGAAGCAGCAAGATCTTTGGGACTGAAGTCAGGCTTAGCTATGCGGTTAGTTATTTTTCCCCAAGCCTTGCGGGTAATTATCCCTTCCCTAAACAGCCAGTATATGAACCTAGCCAAAAACTCTAGTTTAGCATCTGCTATTGGCTATCCAGATATCTACTCTATTGCTCAAACCACCTTCAACCAAGCGGGTCATGAAATCGAAATAATCGTGGTGATCATACCCCTGACCTATCTAACCATTAACCTGATCATTTCTTTCGTAATGAACCTATTGAATCGGACAGTTCAATTGCAGGAAAGATAATTGGTTAACTGTTGACTTATAACTAGATAATGACTACTGTTAATTCTCAACCTCCTGAACTAGCACCACCCCCTGAACTACAGGTTAATCCAGTTACCTGGATAAAGAAAAATTTATTTAGTACTTGGTATAATAGCATACTAACGGTTACTGTTTTCGGTTTTCTATTCGTAACCGTAAAAGGCTTGATAACATGGGCAACGACTGAAGCCCAGTGGGATGTTATTAAGCTTAACTTCCGTCTATTTTTTGTAGGAACCTATCCCGCCACAGAAAACTGGCGTCCATGGTTGATTCTGGGGATTATTGTATTCCTCTCCGGGATAACTTGGGGAGTTTTAGCAAGAAATGTTCCTACTCTATTTAGTCGCAATGTGTTAATAGCTCTTGTGATCAGTGGTGCTATCTTAGTGCTATTTCCAGTAGCAATTCCCTATCGCTTATTGCTCTTAGGAATAGTAGTGTTACTGGTAGCTAGTGCTTGGGGAGCACAACAGGTTGCTAAGACTCAACCGAAATTGGGGAATTGGTTACCTTTAGCTTGGTTTATTGCTTTATTAATCTTCCTGTGGCTTCTGGGAGGAGGACTCGGACTAAAACAGGTATCCACTAATCAATGGAGTGGTTTACTGCTGAATGTCTTAGCCGCAGTCGTCAGTATTTTAATCTGTTTTCCCCTAGGTGTATTACTAGCCTTAGGACGACAAAGTACCTTACCAGTTGTGCGCGGCTTCTCTATCCTTTACATTGAACTAATCCGAGGACTACCTCTGATTGCGATTTTGTTCATGGGACAAGTAATTATCCCACTATTTCTACCACAAGGAATGCGACCAGACCGGGTGTTAAGGGCAATAATCGGTCTGACTTTATTTAGTGCTGCTTACTTAGCAGAGAATGTACGAGGAGGACTGCAATCTATACCTACAGGTCAAATCGAAGCTGCCAAAGCATTGGGTTTAAATACTCCCCTATCCGTAGGGCTGATTGTGTTACCTCAGGCACTCAAAGCTGTTATTCCTGCTATTGTCGGTCAGTTTATTAGTCTGTTTCAAGACACAACTCTCCTATTTGTTGTAGGTCTAGTGGAGTTGCTTGGTATCGGTGATTCTATCTTTGCCCAAGCCAAATTTGAAACCCCCTATCAAGAAGTATATTTATTCGACGGAGTCCTATTCTGGTTATTTTGTTACGCCATGTCCACAGCCAGCCGACGTCTGGAAAAACAATTGAATGTAGACCATTGAATCTAGATTATAGCAATTCTCATAGCTATGAGGTACACAATTTATGGATTTTAGGGAACAGGGAACAGGGAACAGGGAATAGGGAATAGGTAATAGGGAATAGGGAATAGCCCTGGGGTGCATGAAGACAGGGAATCAACGTCAAAGAAGAAAATACCTCATAACTGCGATAAACGCTATATAACCTTAAACCTGTAACTTTCAACCTGTAACTTTCAACCTGTAACTTTCAACCTGTAACCTTCAACCTGCAACTTTCAACCTGCAACTTTCAACCTGTAACCTTCAACCTCTAACCTTCAACCTCTAACCTTCAACCTCTAACCTTCAACCTCTAACTTTCAACCTGTAACTTTCAACCTGTAACCTTCAACCTCTAACTTTCAACCTGTAACCTTCAACCTGTAACCTTCAACCTCTAACCTTCAACCTCTAACCTTCAACCTCTAACTTTCAACCTGTAACCTTTAACCTGTAAGCCAATCCAACGTTACTAAAGGGAAAAGAATCATGACCAATCAACAACCGATCACTTCTCCTCAAGACCCAGGGAATGCCGGAGATACCGAATCCATGATCATCGCTCAAGATGTTCATAAGTGGTACGCCAGCAACCAATTTCATGTTCTGCGTGGTGTCAGTCTAGAAGTCAAGAAAAAAGAAGTAGTGGTGATCATGGGGCCTAGCGGGTCTGGTAAATCCACCTTTATTAGGACATTTAATGCTCTAGAAGACTATCAAAAAGGAAAAATTATTATTGATAACATTGAACTATCCCATGACTTGCGAAACATTGATACTATTCGCAAAGAAGTGGGGATGGTTTTCCAACAATTTAACTTATTTCCTCACCTCACTGTGCTGCAAAATGTTACCCTTGCTCCGATTTGGGTGCGGCGCTGGAAAAAGGCAAAAGCTGAAGAAATTGCCATGCAGCTGTTAGAGAAAGTCGGTATTCTCGAACAAGCTAAGAAGTATCCCGGTCAACTGTCAGGGGGACAACAGCAACGGGTAGCTATTGCCCGTGCTTTGGCAATGCAGCCTAAAATCATGTTATTTGATGAGCCTACCTCAGCTCTAGACCCGGAGATGGTGCGAGAGGTACTCGATACCATGCGATCGCTTGCTGATTCTGGGATGACTATGGTTTGCGTTACCCACGAAGTAGGTTTTGCTAGAGAAGTGGCAGACCGAGTGGTATTAATGGCTGATGGGAAGTTGGTGGAAGAAAGTACACCCCAGGAATTTTTCAACAATCCTCAACATGAACGTACTAAACAGTTTTTATCTCAAATTTTATAGATATATTTTTTCTAAAAATAGCCTTGCGCCCAGCACTAAATAGCCTTGAATAAGGTAAAGTAAATTTTCTTACCCCGACTCCCGACTCCCGACTCCCGACTCCCTACTCTACTCCCTACTCCCTATTAGGTATATAACCTTCCACTACATAATCCGATCCTAGCTGACGCCAACTGACTCGTTCTAAGGTTAGAGCATCAGTCATGAGTGTCAAGCCCAAATCTCCTACTGGTGAGGGACCACCTTGACCACCGATGATTTTTGGAGCAATAAAGGCTAAGATTTTTTGGACTGCACCATCTGCGATCGCATTTGCAGCTAAGATACCACCACATTCCCATAACACCCTCGAAAGCTGCCTGTCATATAAATATGCCATTACTTGAGAAGGAGTCAGGGGATTCAATACCACCACCTCTACACCCTGGTTGACCAGATGTTGATATAAATCTCCCTCAGTTCCGACCTCTGTAAACACCAACGTAGGCACATCATCCGTTTGCCAAACACGAGCATCTCTCGGTAAGTCGAGGGTGCGACTCATGATCACCCGTAGGGGATTCGGTGCGTTTGGATTGTGACTAGTCAAATTGGGGTTATCCTGACGCACCGTATTACCGCCCACAATCACTGCATCGCAAGCTGATCGTAGTTGATGCACCCAACTGCGGGACTTTTCCCCTGTAATCCATTTGCTGTGACCACTAGTAGCAGCAATTTTGCCATCTAAGGTCATGGCATACTTGAGAATTCCCAATGGACGCTGGTAAAGAATGCGATGAATAAAGCCTTCATTGAGCTGACGGCAAGCACTCTCTTCCACACCTACCACCACTTCAATCCCAGCCGCCCTTAACCGTTCAATACCTTTTCCAGATACCCGTGGATCAGGGTCCACCATCCCCACCACTACTTTAGCGACTCCAGCCTTAATTAACGCTTCTGTACAAGGAGGGGTTCTACCATAGTGATTGCAGGGTTCCAGATTCACGTAAACTGTTGCTCCCTGAGCATTTTCCCCAGCCTCTGAGAGGGCAAACACTTCCGCGTGGGGTTCACCAGCAGCGGGATGAAACCCTTCCCCAACAATTTCCCCATTCCGGACAATTACACAACCCACTAAAGGGTTGGGTGTAGTACGTCCCAGGGCTTGCCGTGCTAGTTGGATGCACCGCTGTATCATGGCTTGCGCCAAAGGAGTTTCAGGAAAAGATGTCACAGGAGAGTTGTCCATTCGTATGTTACTATTAGCTATTTACTATTAATTATTTAGTTATAGTCCGTTAAGATTAGCTAGTTAATATTAGCCGGTTACTATTCATCTATTACTATTGAGATGTTATTTGTAATCATTTAAATCTATCAGTATTTAATCAACTTTAACTCTAAACGTCAGCAAATCAAAATTGCTCACCAACAGCTCAGCCCAACTAATTACTTACAAACTAATTAGGGCTTGCTGAATAAGTCGTAACCCTTGATTAATCAAGGTTTTGAGGACTATTCAATATTCATAAAGTGCAATAAATAAGCCGAATCCCTATCAAAACTAATGAACTTATTGAACTGATGGTAGTAAAAGTTCCAGGCTCTCCTAAACTGATTATAGTAAATGAGTAGAGGTGCATCTCATATTTGAAAATTTTGCGTAGGGTGCGTTAGGGGAGCCTTCATTTTTCGCCTCGTAATCAGGGTTTGGATAGCCCGCCCCGTAACGCACCACCGTGTCAAACAGCAAAAATGAGATGCACCCATGAGTAGTTTAAATGAGCGATTACCCCTTAAATAGCAAGGGATTCAATAAAATCAAAATATATTGTCTTGATGCAATAGCGAGTGGGGGAAACCACGCCAGTTGCTC
>NZ_JAAHGN010000309.1:0-7338 GCF_010672485.1 Moorena sp. SIO2C4
TCCTTCAACATTGGCTGGATGCCCGATCTGATTGAGCACCAGAAAAACGGCTATTTAGCCCAACCTTACAAAATTGAGGCTCTGGCTCAAGGAATTGCTTGGGTGCTGGAGAACACAGAGCGACATCAAAAACTATCCTACCGCGCCCGCGAGAAGGTAGAAAAAGAATTTACCTTAGAAATTCAAGCAAGACGCTACTTATCTCTTTTTAATGAAATTTTATCGGGGGTATAATTATAGCAGTTCTCAGGACGAGTGAGGGACATTACTTATCCCTTTAAGGCAATAGGCAATAGGCATGCTAGCAATAGTAAAGAGGGTTTTAAGCGATGCAGCGCGGTCTTGGGGGTTCCCCCCACTCGCTATTGCATCAAGACAGGGAATCAGTGTCAAAGAAGACTGTACCTCATAACTGCGAGCAACGCTATATAACTAATATGAGAGATATTATTCCTGAGATAACTAGGGCTATAAAAGTCGTATTAATAGATAGTTTATGGTGAATTTAAAAAGGTTATCGCCTAATCAATTAATAACTTTTTTTTTGCTAAAGTTAGAACCTTTTATGATTGGCATCTGCTTATTTTCTGGCATGTTTCTTGACATACCAGGCTCTCTACTTACGCTTTTAAAACTTGCTAGCTATCTAATCTTGTTTTTTTTACTTATTTGGCGATGGAAAAGAGTTGCATATGTTTTTACAAAGGATATACCTTTACTATGCTTAGTGGGGACTGCTGTGTGGTCGATTGCATGGTCTGCCGTTCCCGGTATTCCAGCATTACTTAGAGCTGTGGTACGTGCAACTGCCCTCGGAGGATACTTAGCAGCTCGCTATAACCCTAAGGAGCAAATGCGTCTTCTGGCATGGGTGCTAGGCATAGTGGCGATTCTAAGCTTATTGGTCACTCTAGGTAATGGCTTCGGGGGAGCTCCCGCTCAGGGTATCCTTAGGCATAAAAATCATTTGGCTCGTCTGATGTCCCTAAATGCCATAATGTCTTTATTGACCGCCCTCAACCACCGGAAATATCGCTGGGTAGGGTGGGCTGGATTTAGCTTGTCTGTTTTGATGCTCCTGCTTTCTCAAGGAAAATCAGCGTTGGTAATCTTTTTAGTTATGATTACCCTCCTGCCCCTTCACAAGTTTGTAAAACAGCACTATAAGTTACAAACTTTTCTTTACATGGTCTCAGCTCTACTGGCTTTTGTTGCATCTATATTAATTTTATGGAACCTGGAATTCATAGTAGTTGATACTCTAGGCAAAGATCTTGAATTTAACGGGCGTTTACCTATTTGGACTTTGTTATTTGAGAGAATTTTAGAACGACCTTGGTTAGGTTACGGTTTTGAGGGATTCTGGTCTTCCGACGCCGGTTACTCTGTAATCAACTCTACATGGCTTGCCCATGGAGGACATGGTCATTCTCATAGTGGTTATCTTGAGTTAGCTCTGCAACTTGGATTTTTAGGTGTTTTACTTTTTGTGGTTAGTTTATTGACGGCATTATTTAGGATAATTAAATTACTAAGCTTAAGGGAAAAAATAGAATTTTTATGGATGTTTCTCTACCTAATATTTTTCAGTATTGCTAACTTTAGCCTAGAACCATCAATTCTTGTCGAGGACATATTGTGGACTGTATACGTATCAACCGCTCTTTCCGCAGGTGTTTACCAGAGTCGAATTGTCAAAAATCGCCACTTAATGAAAGCTGCCCAAGTCTGATCTAGCATTTTTAGTTGAGATGTGAAACTAGACTTGATGGGTAAAGGGAACAGGGAGCAGAGAGCAGGGAGTAGGGAGCAGGGAGTAGGGAGTAGGGGAAATAAAATTGACTGTACCTCATAAGTACGAGAAACGCTATATACTTACTAAGTATTAAGTTTAATGAGATAATTTAAAATGCTATATCATTAAACTTATCCTGATAATTAAAAATTTATTTTATTAATTTATTTCATTAAATTAAACGGGATAGTAAGCCATGAAAAATTCAGAGCAAAGTACCATTTGTGAACAAGAAGCCCCTCACTTAGCCAAACTTCCGACCATTTCGATAGTTGTTCCTAACTATAATAGCGGAGCAACTATCGGTGCAACCTTACAAAGCTTAATCGATCAGAACTATCCCAAGCTGGAAATCATTGTAGTGGATGGCGGCTCCACTGACAACAGTGTGGAGGTAATTAAGCAGTTTGAACCATACATTACCTGGTGGGTTAGTGAGAAGGACAGTGGTCAATCTAATGCCATTAATAAAGGTTTTGCTAAGTGTAATGGTGATATCGTTAATTGGCTGTGCAGTGACGACCTCCTAGCACCAGATGCCTTGCACACAGTGGGCAAATACTTTGCCGAGTCACCTGATATTGATGTCCTAGTTGGTCGCAGCCAAATTGAATATAGGACTGAAAATTTAGGTCAACCACTCAAGGGAGCTAATTTTTGGATGAGCCTGTTTGGGCGAGTCTTGCCCTTAGGATTAGGAGCACGACCTATGATCAAGGATGCAGAAAACCAGATCTACATCAAAGCTCCTACACTCAAACAAATTGACTTAATCGCTGTTGCTTCTCCAATTCACCAACCTAGCTGCTTTTATCGGCGCAAGCTGCTTGATCGACCTCAACCTTTAAATGAAAGTTATGAGTACACCATGGATATTGAGCTATTTAATTATTTCTACTCCCGTGGTGTGCGCTGGCGCGTTATCGACGAGGTGCTAAGCATTGCTCCAGTAAGTGGTGACAATAAAACCAGCATTGCTGGTGTAAAAGCCACTTATGAATTAGAGCAGATCTACAAAACTTACACCAAAGAATGGATCCCTCTAACCTATTGGCATAGACGACTACGTTATCCCTTGGAGGGTTTTATCAAACGTCATCGTGGCGGTATTTGGTTATACATAGTCGGACCAGTATGGGTTGCACTCACACTACTATTAGCCCCATTTTATGGTGTTGAAAAAGTTTGGGCACTCAGGTGGACAAAGTGGATTTGATTACCTATTTAACTACCTATTTAACCCTATAGCCTTGGTGAGGGCCTTAAAGTCAGGATTTACCCAAAACTGGACTTTAAACTCTATATGTAGTAGGGGCGCACGGCGTGTAACCATACAAGTAGATTTACTGCAGCAGTCCTGAAAGTATTAAAATTATGAAAAATTATGATTAACTATCCGTCTTTACACATAATTAAAGACACAAGTCAAGACACAAGTCAAGACACAAATCAAGACAAAACTTTAGAACTTAAAACACAAAATCCTGTTTCTGTCGTGGCATGGCAGGTATTAATGTTAGGTGACAACCTTCAGATCAAGGGTGGTATCGCATCAGTGCAGAAACTTATTCTTCGTAATGCACCCTCTCACGTTCAAATTCAGCACATTCCTACTACCTGTACTGATGGGGAAAACGGATCAATTACTCGTAAGATCTTAGCTTTTGGGAAAGCTCTAGGCAAGTTGCTGTGGAAGTTATCAAGAAAAAAAGCTGATCTTATTCACGTGCATTTTTGTCAAAGGGGTAGCACGCTCCGGAAAATGATTTTGATGCTCGTTGCACTAGCGTTTGATGTCCCTGTAGTTTTGCACGCCCATGGTAGCGAGTATAAGTTGTTTTACACTGGGCTGCCTCAATGGGCTAAACGAATAATTAGCTCGCTGTTTCGACAATCTGCTTACTTGATTGTTCTATCACAGAGCTGGAAAAACTTTTACCAGTCTAGTTTCGGACTAAAAGCAGAACAGGTTGTAATCCTTCCTAACCCAGTAGAGTTCCCCTCGAAAATTCCAGAGCGCACAAGCTGCAACCAGATAATGTTGGTTTTTTTGGGACAAATCGGTCAACGCAAAGGAGTATTTGATCTGATCCGGGCATTTGCCTCCCTCCCTCCTGAACATAAAACCTGCTCAAAATTAATATTAGCAGGGGATGGAGAAGTAGAACAAGCCTGTCAATTAGTTGAGAGTCTGGATTTAGGAGACTATATCAAAGTCCCTGGCGGGATAGACTCAGGGCAACGGGATGCTCTTTTAGCAAAAGCTAACATATTTGTCTTGCCGTCTTACAACGAAGGTCTGCCGATGGCATTGCTGGAAGCAATGGGTTGGGGCTTACCTGTGATCACCACACCAGTAGGGGGGATACCCGAGGTAGTTACTCACGCAGAGAATGGACTAATCATAAATCCAGGGGATATTGAACAGCTATCAGATACCTTGAAGTCTCTGATTGAAAATAAGTCTTTGAGAATTTCCTTAGGAGCTAAAGCAAGAACGAGTGTTGTTCCCCTAGATGTCAAAAATTATTGGACTTCTATGAGCGAGGTCTATCGTTCAGTCTTAAAATAAAAACATAAATATATACATTAATATATATTTATAGGTATGTAGTTTGATGACTTCAGGCTTCTTCTGTCTAAAACTTACCTGGCTCAGATGTTGATAACAACAACTGCTCTAGATATCTAACCGATCTGGGTACAGCTCAGAAAATTAATTACCATTTTCGGAAAATATTTAAGATGAAAATACTGATATCTGCTTTCAATTGCAATCCTGAAAAAGGTTCTGAGGATGAACTTGGTTGGTCGTGGGTTCTTCAACTCTCACAGATGGGGCATGAAGTCTGGGTGATTACTGAAGCCAACAATCAGCCCAGTATTGAGCAATTCATCTCTAAAAACTCCCTCAATAATTTGAATTTTTATTACCATAATTTACCAGTTTTTTCCTTTAATAGGTGGATATTTAAAGGAAATAAATTTGGGATTATTGCTATGCGTATCACCGTTGAAATTCTTTTGTTCCACTGGCAGTGGGGTGCGTATCAGACTGCCAAATTATTGACCCAGCAAGTGGCATTTGATTGTGTGCATCATGTCACAAATAGCTGTGTGCGACGTTATAGCTTCATGGGTTTTCTAGGACTCCCTTTCATTTTGGGTCCACTAGCTGGTGGACTAAGAACACCTTGGCGTTTCAGGAAAAGCTACCCCTTGATGGGCAAAATCCTTGATTTTGGTCGTGACCTAGCCAATAGCTGGATTCAGTTTAATCCCCTGATGCACTTGACCTTTACTAAGGCATCAAAAATCTATCTTGACTCCGAGCAAACACGGTCGCTTATTCCAAAATTTTATCGCCATAAATCTGAAGTTATTTTTAATGTGCCTCCCTGTAGGATGACTACTATCCCTGAGGGAATTCAACGAAAGTCAACCGAAACAGAAACTTTCCGGGTTCTGTTTGTAGGACGGTTGTTGTTTTGGAAAGGTTTACATCTAGGGCTAAAAGCCTTTGCGCAGCTGCTCGATAAGATCCCGAATGCCCGTTTAACAGCCCTTGGCAGAGGTCCAGAAGAAAAGTGGCTGCAAGGACTCACCGAGCAGTTGGGAATCCAGAATGCTGTAGACTGGATATCTTGGATAGATCAGAAAGAATTGATTTCAGCCTATCTACACCATAATGTTTTTTTATTCCCAAGTCTCCATGAAACTTCCGGTACAGTTGTCATAGAAGCTTTGTCCTATGGCTTACCTGTAGTTTGCCTCGATTTAGGAGGACCAGGAGTGATAGTGGATGAAACCTGTGGACGGGTGATAAAAACGGATGGGTTGACGGAAGAAGCTATGATTCAGAGGCTTAGTGATGCCTTAGTAGAACTAGCAGAAAACTCAGAATTGCGACAGCAGTTGAGTGAAAGGGCATGGGCGCAACCAACTAAATTTGAATTTAAGAATGTTGTGGAACAAATATATAGCTCTTCGGTACTTGTTGAGAAAACCTTGAAGGAAGCACCCCTAGATGATAAAAGTTGATCAACTTTTTAAGTTATTAACAATACAATTATATTTTACATCACTTCGGCATCTATCATTAAAAGTATATTTAATGATTAGTTTTACTGATTTGATTAAGGAACTAAATTTTAATGACTTCATTTTCTAAAGTATTAATAATCGTCGAAAATCTACCTGTACCCTTTGACCGAAGGGTATGGATGGAAGCCACTAGCTTACAGAAAGCTGGCTATCAAGTTACTACAATTTCTCCCAAAGGGAATGGGTTTTACAAAGATTATGAAGTCATTGAAGGGATTCATATTTATCGCCATCCCCTACCACCGGAAGAAAGCTCCGTTACTGGCTATATTCGAGAGTACAGCTGGGCTATAAATTGGCAATTTCGCTTAGCTTGCCAAGTATGGCGAGAGCAGGGTTTTGACATTATCCACATTTGCAATCCCCCAGATTTAATCTTCCTAGTGGCGGGATGGTTTAAATTGTTTCGGGGCGTAAAAGTAATCTTCGATCACCACGATCTGGCTCCGGAGATGTACATCGCCAAGTATGGACGAAAAGATATCTTCTATCATGGTCTACGCTGGGCTGAGCGCTTAACTTATGCTACAGCAGACATGGTGATTTCAACCAACGAATCCCATCGCAAGGTCGCCCTTACCCGAGGGGGGAAGAAACCAGAGCAAGTATTTGTAGTGCGCAGTGGACCTGATCTGGCACGGTTTCGGATTATGCCCTCAAACCCGAGTTACCGCAGAGGTCGTCAATATCTGGTAGGTTATATGGGAGTGATGGGGGAACCAGAGGGCATTGACTATCTTCTGAGGGCAGTACGTTACATCGTGCAGGAAAAGAAGCGCCAAGATATTCACTTCATGCTCATTGGCAGTGGCCCTGCTGCTGAAACCCTCAAGGCTTTATCTAAAGAGCTTGACCTGACTGATTTTGTAGAATTCACAGGATTTCAGACCGGGGAAGCACTTTTAGAGCGGCTTTCCAGTTGCGATGTATGCGTGGAACCGTCTCCCACATCGGCTTACAACGAAAACTGTACTATGAATAAAATCTTGGAGTACATGGCCTTAGGCAAACCTATTGTTCAGTTTGACCTCCGAGAGGGAAGACGCTCTGCAGAGAATGCATCTGTTTATGCTACGCCTAATGACGAGCTGGAGTTTGCTGAGAAAATTCTGGAACTGCTCAATTCTCCTGAACTCAGAGAAAAAATGGGAGCAGAAGGTAGACGCAGGATGGAAGAGATGCTGGAGTGGCGTCATCAAGCCCCTAAACTTTTGGATGCTTATGGGAAAGTTTCCTTACCTTTGTCAGGGATTAGTATTAACTTAGGCACTAGGTATTAGGCTTGAGGCTTTAAGTATTAGGTAAGCATTCAGCAGTCAGCAGTCAGCAGTCAGCTTAATGCTTACGTTTGTCAGAAGCCGAACTAGCCCGTTTTCTTCAAATTGCTATGGGTTCAGCCAGTGAACTTGAATATCACCTGTTACTGGCAGAAGGTAAGA
>NZ_JAAHGN010000031.1:0-21722 GCF_010672485.1 Moorena sp. SIO2C4
CGGGAATCGGGAATCGGGAATCGGGAATCGGGAATCGGGAATCGGGAATCGGGAATCGGGAATCGGGAATCGGGAATCGGGAATCGGGAATCGGGAATCGGGAATCGGGAATCGGGGGAAGACTGTGGGGAGAGGGGAGAGGGAAGAAGGGTAGTTGTACAAAAGTAGCGATTTTAGCTCCCGTTACCTTGACCAGACCGTAGCCAAACCACTAGATCTTTACCACTACCTAGACATGTAAAAATTTTGAATTTTGAATTTTGAATTTTGAATTCCGCTACATCTTTACCACTAGTTAAACATGTTTGAATTTTGAATTTTGAATTTTGAATTTTGAATTCCAGCTAGTTTATGGCGGCGGTAGTTTCACAACACTAAACCAGAAATCTTCTAGGGCTTCGATAATCTTGTCAAATTCTTTTAAGCTAATTGGTTTTTTAAGATAACAGTTAGCTCCCAAGTCATAGCTTTTTACAATATCTTCCTGAGCATCTGAAGTGGTCAGCATCACAACGGGTATTTGCTTGAGGTTATCATCACCTTTGATATGCTGGAGAATCTCTTGTCCATTCATCCCAGGCAGGTTTAGGTCTAGCAAAATTAAGTCAGGTTGCTGGGAATCAGCATACTCCCCCTCTCTGTACAGGTAAGCCAGGGCTTGAGTACCATCCATAACCACATGGAGGTTAATCGCCAGTTTCGCTTTGTTGAGTGCTTTCCTGGTGAGTTCTATATCTCCAGGATCGTCTTCTATTAGCAGAATTTCAGGGAATTTACTGTACATATCATAGTTATTTGAAATTGGGTTATTTGAAATTGGTTATAATATCGTTTATTATTGATTTTTTATCCACAAACCCATGAGTCATATTTGGCTACCAACTCTGATGAATTGGCAGGGTAAAATAGAATCTTGAGCCAACACCAGACTCGGATTCGACCCAAATATTTCCGCCGTGACACTGGACAATTTTCTGACAAATGGCTAAACCAATCCCGGTACCGGGATACTTGCTCCTACCATGTAGCCGTTGGAATATGGAAAAAATTCGTTCAGCATACTTGCTTGGAATACCAATACCATTATCTCGAACCCCTATTAACCATTGGGATTCCTGCAACTGAGCTTCAATGTGAATCTCAGGAGTTGCCTCGGAACGGAATTTGATGCCATTACTGATTAGATTCTGGAACAATTCCACCATGTGTTGAGGATTAGCTGGGATAGTTGGTAGTGGATCATGGGTGATGACAGCATGATTTTCTTTAATGGTAACACTCAAGTTTTCAAGAACCTGCTCAAGCACTTCAGCTATATCTGTGGGTTCAAAGGTCAGTTCAGACCTACCCAAACGGGAGTAGGCGAGCAGATCTTTAATCAGAGTCTGCATCCGGAAGACACCATCAACAATGTAAGCCATGTATTTGTCTGCTTCGCCATCCAATTTCCCCTGGTACTCTTCCACCAGCAATTCTGTGAAACTCTTGACTTTCCGCAGGGGTTCTTGTAAATCGTGGGAAGCCACATAAGCAAACTGTTCCAGTTCTCGGTTAGAATTCTGTAGTTGCTCAATCGACCTTGAAAATTCTGTATTGGTTATGCGATCGCTAATGTTACAGCTATACCCCAACACAAATTCTACTGAACCATGACTGGCCAACTCTGGTACCAGACAGGATTGATAAAACTGTCGCCCATTCTCTGTGATCCACTGGAATTCAATCCTCTTTTCTTGACCTGTGGCAAACACCTTTTCCATCGCTCTATCCCATAAGTGGATAAAGTCTTCTGGCATCTGGAGGTCATGATGGGTTTTGCCGATTAATTCTGACTGGGCTATCCCAAATGCCTGTGACAAGGCCGGATTAGCATAGACATAACGAAATTCCCGGTCAAATACCGCTATACACTCGGGAGAATTTTCGACTAGGGACTCCAAGAGGTCTTCCCGAGAGCTTAGAAATAGTTTTGCTGGTTTGCGATCGCTTTTTTGAAGGCTCATTCTTTTGGCAGACAAGTCGGAGAAGGAACAATCAATCAAACCTTCTGTGTAGAGACGTTGCAGACCAAGTCTCTACAAACAAGAACGATTTAACCGGAGACGATATCAATTTTAGCTTTGACCTCAGTTATTACTCTACACTGGCAGCAACTGGTTCGCTTCTCAGTTGTGCTCAATCCGATCCTACTGGAATTGATAGTAGCCATTACCCATGACCCGATCCTAGATATGATCATTAGTCAACCGGATTTGATCAGGACTTAGGCACCTCATAAATCAAAGGCTGGAATCGGTGTAATTATTTTAATAAACCGGCTTGGCGGCGTAAGTCCTGTTGATCTTTGATGTCTGTTAAATTATCATGTTTCAAACTACTCGCCGACGCCTTGCTCTGTGGTATACTACGGTCACAGCAGTCTTACTGTTACTATTTGCAACTGGTGTCTATCTTTATGTCCGCCACACCCTGATTGAACGGGTTGATGACACCCTCAAACATGTCGTAGAAGTGGTAGAGCGATCACTGGTGATTCAACCTGTGGATGATGGCGAGAGTCCCTACCAATTCAACATTGAAGCCAGTTTTCGAGACAATAGTGATGGGGTAGAAGATGACCACATTGACCTGGAGTGGTTTAGTCCGAAGGGGGATTTGCTGTGGTCAACCTTCTCTGAACCCTTAACTATTCCGTTAAAGGCCAACACCACTAGGGCAACAGTTCATTTATCAGCAGAGCATCTCCTGCGACAGTTAACCCAACCGGTGCAAATCGAGGATTATATCTTGGGTTATTTACGGGTTAGCCACCCATGGTTTGAAGTCACCAAACCCAGCCACCAACTGATATTTGATCTGACTCTAGGTACAGTGGTGATGATTATCTCTACTGGTGCTATTGGTTGGTTACTATCTGGTATGGCTATGAAGCCAGTACGGGAGTCGTACCAACGGCTCAAACAATTCACTGCTGATGCCTCCCACGAACTCAGAAACCCAATTGCGACGATTCAGACTAACGTGCAAGTTGCTCTGGGGGATCCCGATTTAGCATCTGAGTTGCAACGGCACCAACTCGAAGTGATAGAGCGATTAACCCAGCGCTTAGGAAGACTGGTGAATGACCTGCTGTTTTTGGCTCGTGCTGATAGCGGTATGGTAAAACCCCAGTGGCAATTAGTCCACCTGGATGCTTTGCTGATGGAAGTGATCGAGGAGCAACAGCCGATTGCTACAGAAAAACGCATTTCCCTTTACTTGATTGAAATCCCCAATCCCGATCAGGAAAAGAGCACAGAGTTAACAGAGGGAACAAAGGAGACAGAGCAGACAGAGGAAGAGATGGGGGCTGATCAGGTATTTCTGCCACCCTGCCCTAGTAAAGGGTTCCAAAATCCAACATTGGACGAAGATGCCTTTACCCTTGAGGGGGATTGGAATCAATTGGCACGTTTATTTACCAATCTAGTGAATAACGCTGTCCAATACACACCAGCCTCTACCAAAACTCCAGGGGAAGCATTTATTCAAGTGGAATTACAACAGTTAGAACCTCCCAGCAAACGTAGGGCAAGAAACCTGCAATTCCTGCTTCAAGTCAAGGTAACTGATTCCGGTCAAGGCATCTGTGCATCAGCATTACCTCATATTTTTGATCGCTTTTATCGAGCTGATCCAGCCAGACCCTATGATACAGCAAAAGGAGCAGGGCTAGGTTTAGCGATCGCTAAAACAATAGTTGAGAATCACCACGGTCAAATCGAAGTTGAAAGCACTCTCAACCAAGGGACAACCTTTACAGTTACAATACCCGTTTTTAGAAAAAGCAAGGCTGAAAGCCCTGTCGAAAGCGAGCAGGTATGAAAGCAAAAATATTTTGTATAATCATGTGTCTGCCAAAATTGACAATGCGATCGCGTAGCGCTTCCAAAGGAACATCCCTCTGTAGTCAGAGGTAGTTTCGCGCTATAGTTGAAAATAAGCTCAACTAGCTCCAAAACAGGACATAAAAGACATCACTCAATAAGTGAGGTGGTTATGGTTGCTTCTTATCAGGGAGAATACATGACTCCCGAAGCTTATCTAGACTGGGAGGAAAAGCAAGAACTCAACTATGAATACATCGACGGCGAAGTCTATGCTATGACTGGGGGAACTATTCCCCACGGAACCATTGCTCTGAATCTTGCGACTGCCTTAAAAAGCCATCTACGGGGAGGTTCGTGTCGTCCTTTTATCTTTAGTGTCAAAGTGGGTGTATCAGAAAAAGGACCTTTTCACTACCCGGATGTCATGGTAACCTGCGATCAACGAGACAGCAATCGGCTCAAAGTCATTTATCATCCCTGTCTGATTGCGGAAGTACTCTCTCCCTCCACTGAAGCCTTTGACCGAGGTCGCAAATTTGCTAACTATCGCCGCATCAAAACCTTACAAGAATACCTTTTGATTGATACTCAACAGATCACTATCGAGTGCTTCCGGCGCAATCCACAAGGGAAATGGGAACTCAATCCCTACACAGAAGGAGACGAAATTCACTTGACCAGCATTGATTTTAGTTGTCCCATCTCCTTAATTTATGAGGATGTTACTGTATAGTAGTGAGTGCTTAAGGGCTGATTTTTTAGATAAACGTACTACCAAACCTCAATAATTTGCTCAAACTGGATTAATTAGTAATAATGTTTAGATCCACAATCAGGATTTACAATACTAGCCAACTCCGGGTAAATGATCTATTACCAATCACTAATATCTAAAAATTAATATCTAATATGTAATATCTCAGACTATCATGCTATCATAGCTATTACCTAATACCTAATACCTACTTCTGTGAGAAAGGCATTGAATGTCTCTTGATCAGGCAAAGAGGGCTGAGCCCCAGCCTTAGTAACAGCAAGCGCCCCAGCTGCAGCTCCCCATACTACCGCTTGCCGCAAGGGTAACCCTTTGGCTATTGCCACAGCCATTGCACCATTAAACGCATCTCCAGCCGCCACAGTATCCACAGCATCAACAGAAAAAGCAGGGACGAAGAACGATTCAGAACCAGTGGCACAGAAAACCCCCTGCTCTCCTAAGGTCACAATCACCGTATCCACACTTCGTTGCAACAGTACTTCCGATGCGTTCTTGGCTGACTCTATGGTATCCACAGGAAAATCCACTAGTACAGAGGCTTCCAACTGATTCGGTGTCATAATATTCACCATGCCATACAGTTCCTCTGGCAACTCCTGAGCTGGTGCTGGGTCAAGAATCACTGGACAACCCACTTTCTGAGCTGCCGCTGCTGCTAAGAGCACCACGGACATGGGAATCTCCAACTGCATCAATAAAACAGCGGCTTCTGGCAACAAACTACTGAGGCGTTCCACATCAGTTTCATTAACATGCCCATTAGCACCAGCCAAGAAAATAATGGTATTCTCCCCAGCCTGATCCACGGAAATCACTGCAATCCCAGAACTGACCCCCTCCTCAACCAAAACGCTATCAGTGTCAACACCCGTTACCCCTAGACTGTGGTGTAGCTGAGTTCCAAAATCATCACTACCGATGCGGGCCACCATTTTAGTGGGGATACCCAACCGTGCCACCGCCACAGCTTGATTAGCCCCTTTCCCACCAGGAGCAGTAAAAAATTCATGGCCTTGTAGTGTTTCACCTGGAACTGGTAACCGGGGAGTTTTGGCTACCAAATCCATATTGATACTACCGAAAACAATAACTGGTTTCATAGTTAACAGAATTACAACTTAGCAAGTTGAAAGTTGAAAAGAGTTACAAGGCAAGCAAGTTGAACGTTGAACGTTGAACGTTTTAACCTTCAACATTATAACCTGACCACCTTCAAGATTAATGGTAACAACAACCATAATTGGTTTCCTATTTAATTTAATAGAGTTACCTTAAACAGAGTTACAATTTGTTGAGTAAGGTTAAAATTGAACGTTTTAAACTTAAAAATGACAACCTTTAACCTGAAAAACTGACAAGTTTAAAACCTGCCAACCTCCCCTAATCTAATCCAAATTGCGAACAACATTATAACCTTTCAACCTTAAAATAATGCATTTATAAATCTGGTTTATATGGTTTCAATTCAAGGAGCTTTATCAACTGCTCAATATCGAAATATTCATTCATCATCTGTTGCATACACTCCACCTTAATTGCTTCATGGAGATGTACTTGACCAAAAGAATTGTCAATAATCTCAACAGTAGTGAGGGTGTCTAAATCAACGGAAAGTACTGGAATTTCAAACTCTTCAGCACGTCTGAGAATAACTGATTGAGGCTGAACTTGACCGGTAAGGATTAAACAGTGGGTTGAGGTTTCTAGAGCAGCCATCTGAAGGTCTGGGCGATCGCCTCCGGTCACCACCGCCATATTAACGCCCTTGCGTAGATACTTCAGAGCAGCATTGACATTCATCGCCCCAATGGTCAAGTTTTCCACCATCAAATCCAAACGGTCAGGGCAGCATAGCACATTAGCTTGCAACTGACGTACCAGTTCCCGAACACTAACACTGCGCAACAGATTATTTCTAGGCATCATTCCCAATACTGGGATTCCTTGCCGTTCCAGAAACGGTTTCAATGTTGTTTTTACCCTTGATAGCTTGTTTTGGGGAATATCATTAATTAAAACTCCCAGTAAGCTTTCTCCCAGACGTTGCTTAGCAAATAACAACGCATCTGCTAGTAAAACCGAGTGAAAACGAGCCACCAACAAGACAGCAGCATCAATTGTCTGAGCAACTTTTGGTAATGATAAGTTAAACAGAGTCCCCGCACTCAAGGTTCCTGCTCCTTCCACCAAAATTACATCACTACTTAGTGGTTGGAGATAGTCTTGAAGAGACTGACGGTAATCTGTTGAGTCTTGTCCTCCCAAGCGTTTTTCAATGGTTTGAGCATCCATAAACAGCAAAGGCGATCGCACCATGTTCTCCGGCAACTTAAGTATCTCAGTGATAAACTGGACATCTTCCTCTATCGTTGACCCTTGATTGCTACTCAAAAAGGTACCCAGTGGTTTACAGTAGGCAATCGTTATCCCTTTTGCTTGCAGTTGATCGGCAATTCCCAGGATCGTTGCTGACTTACCGCTGTAAGCTTCTGTTGACCCAATTAGTAAATACTTAGCGGATTTTGCCACCCCTTATTTACACTCCTATAACTAGAAAACTGGTTGTTTATTCATCAATGCGTAGCAGTTTGCGGTAGAATGCCTTGGAAAAATCCGTTATGCGCGATCGCTTAAAGTTCATAATCACTTCGATTAAGTAATTCACAAACTCAGAATTTTGCATAGTAAGTTCGTAACTGAGATCCGCGTTACCATCAAACTGTAATCGGCAACGAGTTAATTCCGAAGGAAGATTAGATACAAACCAAGTAGCAACGAAGGGAATACTATCACCACCTTCTATGTGGCGACGACCTTCCAAAGACCCTTGTTGGTAGAGGCTAATTGCTATAGGTAAAAGATTCCGTTTATTACCCTGGTAGTAGGGCACATAAATCCCGACAGCTCCTTTGTCGGCAGGCTTAAGTTTTTCGATCGACATGGCTGAATATCACTCAATTGCCGTTGATGGTATTGATGTAACTATTCCTATGGGACAATCTCCGTGATGGAAAACCCATCACGATCAGATGATCAGTCCAGGAAAATAAATATTCTAATACATTACATTGAACTTTCCTATAGGTTAAGCTTATCCCCACAGTTTATAATAGGGGCTTATGTGTTTATAATTAATTGTTAGCTGATAAAAGTTGATTGAGTCTCTAGTCTAGCCTCAACTGGGATTAGCCTTGCAACCTACTGGATAAACCGATTTATACGTAGTAGAACGCTTACCAAACCAACTGTAACGATTATCCCGAATCTGCTCGTAAACCTGATCGCCTACCGACTTCACCCCAGGCATTGCCCGATAAGCGGATACAAAGATATTACCCAATGGCAATAGACGCCCAATCTCTTCAGCGGCATCACTTCCTTGCCATCGGCAATCATCAGAAGAAGCATCGATCAAAATCATACCCATCTCACACTCGAGAGGTGTTACCTGTAATTTGCCGCAAGCTTCTTTATCCTGCATCGGTATGTAATCAAATAGCTTGCCCTGATCCAGATTTTCTAGTAGCTGTACCAGAGTGACACAAAGATTACAATCGCCATCGTAAATAACGTGATATCCCATTCAGCTTCTTTCCTAAATCCTAGTTTATCTGCCCCAAAGTAGCTTATAACCGTATTTAGGACTACTACAGTAGTCCTAAACATTGCGGCTAGTGCCCTGTCAAGTTTGAATTTAAGCTTTCACCAAGCGGTGCGACCCGAAGGCGCGACCAAAGGCCGGGTTCCCCGACCATTGGAAAACGCACAAATAGCGAATTTAATTCGACAACTGTAAGCGCACCGGGCAGGATTTAGGCATGATAGCACGCTTGGATGAAGGGCGCGATCGCACGCTTGGATCAGGTATGAAGACTTTTGAGCTAACACCGTGCCACCTAACATCGTCCCACCATTACCCTCAAAACTAAATTGACAGACTACTAGCTCATAAACATAAATTTTACATTTTGCCAACACAATTACCCACATCAGTATTTGACACTGTAACTAGCTTCCTCAGGTTTTTCGGCAAAATGCAGTAGGGGGAAGTAAACGGTCAAGTTATCTCGGGCAGCGGTGCGACCTGTGGCAAATTAAATTCGACGACTGTAAGCGCACCGGGACGGAATTGCTGGTTTCGGTCGCATAAAAGACAAAATTGAGGCTGATAACTAAATTGAACAGATTATCACAACCATAAACCTAACCTCCCTCACCTATAGTCAGGAGGTCTGATGCAATGATAATACGATGGCGGCAGTTATTGGTTAGAATAGCGATTTGGCTAGCAGCTGAGATCATCCTCAACTTTCTGGGGCTGGACAATCTAGCTGACTACAGCGAGTTCATATACGAGCAGGAGGTTGCCCTATTAAGTCAATACACGCTTCCAGCCATTGAGAGGCTGCCCCATTCCTAGTACACCTTGGTAGATATTTGTAGCCAGTTCCTTTGAAAATGAAGGGATCAGGGGGTGAGGGGGTGAGGGAGTGATCAGCTGTGAGGCATCTACATCTAATTTATAGATCTATATATTTAATTTTATTTTATATATTGAATCGGCAAGGGGGCAGGGAACCAGAGCAGCAGGGCATAGGGTTAATCAGTTTTTCGAGCTTACTCAAAGCTATACAATTTAAATCCGCGACAGCTTAGAACTATATTGATTTTGTGCTTAATAAATCAATATATCATAATGTCTAAGTCCTATTCAACTAATGCCTATTCAAATTACAGGCTTTCCGGCACCCCCATGCCCTTATCCCCCCATCCGTTACATCTGTTAACCCATCCGTTGCCCCATCTCCTGATCACCCTACTGAAATAGGCAAATTAGAGGGTCAGCAGCTTACCGGAATGGCTTAAGCGGGGAGATTTTACCCTTTCTAACTAGCAGCAGTGTCTTCCGCTACATTTCTTTGAGCTATCTTGGATAAGAATTGTAAAAGAACACTTAGCTAGATGCAAAACGACAAAAATTATTTCGGTCAACAAGCTTGACACATGAAACCCCGCATCATTATCTGTGGCTTGGGTCGCACTGGATACAAAATATTCCGCTTACTGAAGCAGCAGGGAGTAGCTGTTGTTGGCATCAGCAACAGAATAATGCCTGGTGACGAAAACAATATTATTATTGGAGACTTGCGGGCTATTTCTACCCTACTTGCAGCTGGACTCGAACATGCCCAAACCCTGGTTCTGGCCTGTAATGACGATGCTCTCAATCTGGCAATCCTGACTCAGGCACGAGTGATTAATCCCCGGATTCGGATCGTTAACCGATTGTTTAATACCAGCCTGGGTACTCGTTTAGATCAGACCCTACCCGATCATGTCAGCATGAGTGTTTCTTCTCTAGCAGCACCGGTATTTGCCTTCGCAGCAATGGGGAATCGAGCCATTGGGCAACTCAAGCTATACAATCAAACCTGGCCGATACACGAAGAAATTATCACCGAAAGCCACCCTTGGATGGGAACACAGTTGAGTGACCTGTGGGATGAGCGATCACGAATGTTGATCTACTACCTACCGATGGACTCGAACTTAGATTTAGTTTCCGCAGTAGCTCAGGGCAAACAGTTACAACCTGGCGATCGCTTAATTATTGGTACTCAGCCTCGGTTTCGTCCTAAACGCCAATCCTGGCTACAGAAACTGCTGAAAGTCTTCACAAACTTACAACAGTTTCAGCATCATGCTCAACCAATGTTAGTAGTGACCCTTTTCCTACTCCTGATAATTTTTACGGCCACATTGACTTATGTGTGTGTCAACTTAGAAACCTCTATTGTTGATGCTCTATATTTTTCTGTGGGTATGATTACCGGTGCTGGTGGTCAAGAAGAAGTAGCAGAAAAGTCCCCGGACACTATTAAGGTATTTACTGCTGTGATGATGTTAGTAGGGGCTGGTGTGATTGGCATTTGCTATGCTCTACTAAACGATTTTGTTTTAGGTACCCGACTCAAACAGTTTTGGGATGCGGCGAGAGTTCCCTACAGAAATCACTATGTTGTATGTGGACTGGGAAATGTAGGAGTCCAAATCCTCTACCAACTTCATGCCCAAGGCCATGAATTGGTGGTGATTGAAAGTAACCCCAACAATCGTTTCCTGAACATTGTTCGTTCTCTAGGTATTGCAGTCATTCACGGAGATGCCAGTTTACCTGCTACACTCACAGCAGCACACATCCAACGAGCAGAAGCCCTTTTAGCAGTTACGAGTGATGATACAGCCAATTTAGAAATTGCTCTAAGTGCCAAAAGTCTAGCTTCTAAATTGTCAGTGGTTGTCCGCAATCAAGACCCCCACTTTTCCCACATGGTACAGCAAGTATTTGAATTTGAAGCAGTATTCTCTCCCACAGAATTAGCCACTCCTTCTTTTGCAGCTGCAGCATTAGGTGGACAAGTGTTAGGCAATGGTATGATTGGTGATACGCTTTGGGTTGCCTTAGCCACTAAGATTACCACCGATCATCCCTTCTGTGGACGCCGTGTTAAAGATGCTGCCAGATCCGCTGACTTTGTGCCACTGTATCTTGAAACGAAGTATCAAACGATTCATGGCTGGGATTTATTGGAAATTAACCTAGCCGCTGGTGATCTTTTGTATCTAACTATGCCAGCAGTTGGTTTAGAGCAATTGTGGCGCACAACACCGCCTCAAATGATGGTGATGTGAGTTAAAAATGGAAGCCATGGGATCTAAATCGAAGCCATGGGATCTAATCTGGAAATTATCGACGATGAAGGATGAATGATAAAACCCTAGCTATAGTCTAAGGTTGATCATTCATCACTCATTATCCATGATTACTCGTGCAGGATTAGGGTAGCTAGAAAATACCGACTAGGACAATGGAAGTGATTAAGAAACCAGCCAATATCAGAAGCATACCAGGTAAGTTTAACCAATGTTTAACTTCCTCTGATTCTTGAGGCCACTCTTTTTGCTGCAGTTGCATTTGCCGAATCACATCGGAAATTGCTTCAGCATCCTTCACATGGTGTAGTGCCTTGGTTTCACCATCAGGGTATTTCACGACAAAGTAAGTGGGAACTTTGATGTGATCCCCTGTAATATCAATCGTATCCACAGCAACCTGCTTCGCTTTTTCCTCAATAGTTTGGGGTTCAGTGGCAATCCTATCCCCTGGGTTAGCTGTTAACTTAACTCCCATTCCCATTGGTGATGCGTAGCTGACCATAGAAACCTCCAGATAGGTCAAAGTCTTTTATCTGGATTTTATTTTACGTAACTTGGAAAACAATTATTCAGCTTAAGAGCGATATTTTATTTATATTATCAATACTTTATATTTTTTAGTAATTTAGTTAAGATTGCAGCGGTTTCCTGTAATCAAATGTAATCTAACAAATGTAATCTAGCAATTTTTTCTTGAAAATCGCCCTGAGTCGGATCGTTCCTGAATCCTGAGTAAAACCTGTTACTGTTCACGAATCCGATCCCATTGCTATAGATTAATAATTAATTTTTTGTTAATTTCCTTAACCCTTAAATTCACCTAGCTTATAGCCCAAAAAGGAACTTACTACTCTAAGTTACTAGTTGTGTATAAATGTTATAAATTGTGTTCAAAAAGATAAAATATAAATAGTGATAGATAACTATGTTAAAAAAATGTAAATAAATGATTATTTTGGCTATCCGATGTTAAATTAAGGCGGCAACGATATAGCAATCGAATAAGAGAGCATCTATGGAACTGATTCAACTGTTAACCGAAAACCTGGGAGTGCAAGAGAATCAAGCCCAAGGCGGAGCTGGACTTATTTTCCAACTGGCCAAGGACAAGCTGGGAGATGAGAGTTTTGCCCCAGTACTGCAATCTATTCCAGGAATAAATGATTTGCTCCAAGCAGCACCAAAAAGTGGTGGCATGATGGGAGCCTTGGGAGGATTAGCGGCATCAATGGGTGGTGGCGTTGGACAATTAGGCACTCTAGCTACCCTGGCAGCAGGTTTTTCTCAACTAGGCATGGATAGTGGGATGATTTCCAAATTTCTACCGATAGTCCTCTCTTTCGTTCAAAACCAAGGTGGGGACGAGATCAAAAACCTTTTGGCAAAAGTGTTGAGCTAGAGCGATTGATTGGATGGCTGATATGTGATGGTAATGAGGGATCAACCCAAGACTTGGGTATGTTTTCCCAAAGTCAGGTCATCAAAGAGACATCTCCATAAACTCGGTTTTGACCCAGGCAGTGCAAGGGTTTGAGGTTAATTTTTGGAGATGTCTAAGGGATGAGGGAGAATGTTTTAGGTGGTCACTTAATTTCATCCTTGATGCTTCATCCTTGATGCTTCATCCAGACAAGACACTGGTTCAGCTGATCTTGCATAGTCTGAGCATAAGTATGATACCGGCGTCCATGTCCTGGTAATACCCACTCGAACAAGTAGTTGGTTAACCTCTCCATTGACTTGATTAATTCCTTCCAGGAGTAGAAGCAGTAGCGACGAAAGGCAATCAGTTGCTGAAGTTGATCAGACCAAGCAAGATGGTCACCCGTGAAGAGAAATTTGTTATTGTACAGTAGAACCGTGTGACCTTTGGTGTGACCAGGAACGGGGATAATCAACAGATCCTTGTCTAAGGGATAAGGCTTAGAAGTAGTGAGCTGAATTTCCACATCACGGGTATCAGTGGTAATGTCATCTCTATGCAAAATGCGTTCGCACTGGAAATGCTGTCTGTACTTGTGATGATCTGCCACATCATCCCGATGGGTCAGGAACATGTAACGAATCCCACCCATTGCCTCTAGACGTTTGACTAGTGGTGGTGTAAAGCAAGGAGAATCGATTAAAATATTGCCTTGGGGGCGTTGGATAAGGTAGCTAGCAGCACCGTAGGAGTTTTCTGAATGGTAGCCGCAATGGTAGACATTTTCTGCTACTGGGATGGGGAAACTATGCTGAGCGTCTTTAATGTCTTTAGGTTTCTCAACAGTACCAATAGAAGAGGTGGGACAAGATAATAGGGCTTGAAGAGCTCTCAAGCGTTCTGTATCATTAGCAGGTTGATGATAAACTGCAGACTGGTGATCAGCACGATGAAACACTTCCGGAGTCATCCAACGGCAGGCATCACAATCAATACAGCTGCTATCCACTTGACACTCCCCGGCCTTTAGGCGCGGGGATTCCTAGATCAACGAGCCGCCTTAAACCATGGAGTTCTCATCTTTGACGCCGCCAAAAACAAGACAATACTCAACCGAGAATCCGTTAAGACTAAATTCCTAGTTAATTCACCATAGACCCAGAGGGCAGTTCTCCTTAGGCGTTTAACTACTCTTTGGAAGTGCCTTAAAAAGTCTGTTTCTCTTCCTTTCGTTTGGTTCCGGTGTGCCCCACCGTACCGTTTTTTTTTCAAAGTGTGATTCTTCTGGGTTCACACACCAACTGTTAATTGATGATTGGGTTTTTAAGGAGGAGATTCCCTACCCTCCGGGCATTACTACTTTAAGGTCGATAAGTTACGGGTCTCTCTCCCGGCTCAGCCTACGGTTTTTCAGCCTGTACCCTATATTTTAATTATAACCTGGCGCTAGATAAGCGTCAACTTAAAAGCCGTCCTAGAAGGACGGGGCGCGATTACCCATTTTTTTGGTAAAAGTCACCAGTGATATTTTGAGCGCGGCGTTGGTTGAGATGAGCCATAACTGTCTAACTCTCGTTCGTCATAGGGATTGCGCTTGCTACCAGGGGATATAGCTAATTCAATTGTAGCTAAAGCGCGATTAACCAAAGCGCATTTTTAACCCAACTATGTTTTAACCCAACTTATGTAGGACAATAAGGCAATACCCGAACCTCTTAGCATCTCGTGACTAAATTTCTGTTTGTAACTGACCTTGACAATACTCTAGTAGGGGATGATGAGGCTCTGCTTAAACTGAACCCTCTGCTAAGTCAGCATCGCCAAGAACATGGTACAAGAATCGTTTATGCTACAGGGCGATCCCATAGTTCCTACCACCAGCTGAAAGCCGAGAAGCCACTTCTTGATCCAGATGCTCTGATCACCTCTGTGGGTACAGAAATTTATGATAATGATGGCCAAGATACACCCAATCCAGACTGGTCGTCCAAGTTATCTGAAGGCTGGGATCGGGAAATGATTGTGGAAACGGCTGCCCAATATCCTGACTTAATTCCTCAAGTAGAATCAGAACAACGTCCCTTTAAAGTCAGCTATCACCTGACGGAAGAAGCAGCTTTGAGGGTGCTACCTCAACTGGAATCTCAGCTTCAAGGAAGGGGTCTTAATTTCAAGTTGATCTATAGTGGTGGGAAAGACTTAGACATTCTACCCAGCAATAGCGATAAAGGTCTAGCGGTAGAATTTTTACGGCAACAGTGGGGAATTGAGCCGGAACGGACAGTGGTTTGTGGCGACTCAGGAAATGACATTGCCTTATTTAGCGTTGGCTTTTCCCGAGGAATTATAGTGGGTAACGCCCGACCAGAACTTCGCAAGTGGTACGAAAACAACTCAGCAGATTACCATTACCTGGCTCAAGCTCACTGTGCAGGTGGTATAATAGAAGGTTTAAGTTATTTTAGCTTTTTTGTCAGTAATGATCGCCAATAAATAAGAAATAGTTAATAGTTAAAAGTTGCAGGTTAATCGAGTTACAACTTGCAGGTTAGTAGGTTGCAGGTTAATCGAGTTAAAAGTTGCAGGTTGGTAGGTTGCAGGTTAATCGAGTTACAAGTTGCAGGTTAATCGAGTTACAAGTTGTAGGTTAATCGAGTTACAAGTTGTAGGTTAATCGAGTTACAAGTTGTAGGTTAATCGAGTTACAAGTTGTAGGTTAATCGAGTTACAAGTTGCAGGTTGGTAAGTTGCAAGTTATGCTCTCAACTATCCTTCACTATTTTCGTGGTGGAGTACAACCTTAAACCAAGCTTGGCCTTTCGGCCACGCTACGCGAACAACATTCAACTTTCAACTTTCAACATTCAACTTTCAACTTTCAACTTTCAACTTTCAACTTTCAACCTTAAAGCTTAAACCAACCTTAAACCAACCTTAAATCTTCAACCTTCAACTAATGATCAGCTATCTCAAGGGGACAGTAGCTAGCATTCAAAAAAGCACTGGTAATCGGGTCACTCTGATTTTAGATGTCAACTACATTGGCTATGAAATACAAATTACTCGCCGTTTGTCCCAGGAGTTGCCCGTAGCTTTATCGGAAAAAACCGTGCAAATCTTCACCCATTTGCAAATCCGGGAGGAGCAACAGGTGCTATACGGTTTTGCCTCAGCCGCTGAGCGGGATTTGTTTCGTCAATTAGTTAGTGTCAACGGTATTGGTGCTCAATTAGCGATCGCACTACTGGACACCTTGGGATTGCCAAATTTAGTCCAAGCGATTGTTACAGGTAATATTCGTGCCTTATCCAAAACCCCTGGTGTGGGTAGCAAAACTGCTGAACGCATTGCTCTAGAACTGAAAACAAAGTTGGCTCAATGGCATAAGGTATCGGAGGTAGAGTCCCCACTATCTGCTAATGGACTCTCACCAGGGATTCAGGAAGATGTGGAGATGACCCTGTTAGCTTTGGGATATGAAAATGATGAAATCGCTCAAGCACTCCATGCTATTAGTGAGGATACTCAGGTCGCTAAAAGTAAGAATGCGGAAGATTGGATTCGAGAAGCGATCGCTTGGTTGAGTCGCTGATGATATTCCTGATCGTACCCATAAATATAGCGTTTCTAAATATAGCGGTTCCACGAGTGAGCTACATCTGGATCAGCGCTACTAGGGGGAGAGTGGCAATAGGGGGAGGAGATTGAAGAAATTTGGGTTTACCTCATCCCACAACAGAACCGCTATAATCTGACTGAAACCTGAAACCTGCAACCTGCAACCTCCAACCTGCAACCTGCAACCTGCAACCTCCAACCTCCAACCTCCAACCTCCAACCTAATAAATTACCCTTCGAGCACGAAATCCTTGAAGAGTCTGGGGCAAAAACGAACAACCTAGGGTTTTAGATTGTGGTAGATCGCAATCATGACAATCGCCAGTAGAAGCTTTTACTCGTCTAGGAAACTTGACATGGAAGGTAGACCCCTTACCCAGCTTACTCTCTACCGTAATCGTTCCTTGCATCAACTTGACTAAAGATTCTGTAATGGCCAGTCCTAAGCCGGTACCCGAGTACTTGCGAGTTGTAGTTTGATCAATTTGTTGGAACTCCTCAAAAATATGCTCTAAGTCATTCTCGGCAATTCCAATTCCCGTATCCCTAACAGTGAGCATCAGCCAGTCGGTGGAAATTTCCTTGACTACCACCTCTACCCTGCCCATTTCGGTAAACTTAATCCCATTGGAAACCAGATTGACCAAAATCTGCCGCAGGCGGAGGCTATCATTGATTACGATCGGATTTTTTAAATTGGTTTGGATATACAACCCTAAGTCCTTCTGAGCGGCTAGACAACGGAATTCATTGATGGTTTCTTTGATCAACCTGTCCAAATGCAAACTTTCCAAGGTTAACTCCAGACAAACTGCCTCAATTTTGGACAGGTCAATCATATCCTTAATCAGAGTCAGTAGATGTTGAGCATTATTGACAATGCGCTCCATTATATCTGCTTGTTGGTGAGTCAAGGAGCCCTGACGCTGACGCAATAGAAGCTGGGAAAAGCCAATAATGGCATTCATGGGAGTTCGTAACTCATGGGATATCGTAGAAACAAACTGGGATTTCAACCGTGCTGCTTCCAACAATTGCAGGTTCTGTAGCTTGAGGGATGCATCTCTCCTTTCCAGTTCCCGATTCTGGCGAGCCAGCATACTGTTCTGACACTCTAAACGTGCTTCTTGCTCCTCTAAGGCTTTAATCATGCGAGCATTATCAATTGCGATCGCAGCTTGTTCATTAATCATGCGAGCATTATCAATTGCGATCGCAGCTTGTTCACCCACTGCTGCTAGCAGATTCCGACCTGATTGGTCTAATGCCTCTGGGTCTTCCCAATTGCCAATAGCTAGTACTCCCAAGGGTCCTGCTTGCACAGACTCAATCGCCACAGCGTAAATAGCTGTAGGTACTTCCTCTTCCGGATGCCGCGAATCCCAACCCTTGCGCTGAATTAACTCAGATGTTCCAGTTAAAAAGACTTGAGAGAGTAACCCTTGCTCAAGGGGCAAGATGTCTTCCCACTGGAACTTTTGTGTATCAATTCCCTCAATAACCCTTAAGACTTCAGAGTTACCAAGAGAATTATTGAGAATGATGAAACAAAATTCAACCCCAGCAATCGCTTTAACTACCTCCGATACCATCTCTTGCAACAGATTTGGAAGGTTAGTCAGCCGTTGATTGAGGAGATTAGTCAACTGGTGTAGGGTTCTCAATTGCTTTTGCTGTTCATTGAGAATGGTAATTACCTGCCTGAGATCATCACTCGCCTGGTTTGCCTCTCGGTATAACCGCGCATTTTCAGTGGCTAGGGCAGCGCGACTAGCTAAATCCTCAGCAAACTTGACATCGATCTCATTGTAGCGGCGACCTGAATCACTCCTGACAAACCAAATTGAGCCCAAGATTTGTGAACCCATTCGTAAAGGTACACAAATGTAACACTTAATTTTCAGTGCCTGTAACATTCTGAGATGGTCAGGATCATCAGCAGCAGCACTTAGGAATTGATCAGAAACCTCAAAATAGGCATCCGTACAACCTGTACGTAAAACCTTGCCGTTGCCATAGTCTTCATCCCCCTGGGCAGGGTAGCAACGGTGCAGTTCCCAAATCAACTGCTCTTGCTCTGGGTTAACATGGGCAACGGCAAGGCGCTGGTAAGACTGGGGAGTATCATAGCTATCAACTCCCGATACCACATCAATAGCACACCAATCAGCAAAGCGAGGGATTACCAGCTGCACTAGGTTGTCCAATGTAGTCTGGTAATCGAGGGAAGCTGAAAGTACAGCAGAAGCCTCCGCCAGAAATCGCTGGGATTCTTCTGCTCGCTTCTGCTCAGTAATATCAGTAATTACACCAGACATCCGGAATGGTACTCCTTGATCATTCAACTGGGCTTTGCCACGAGCAGTACAGTAGCGATCTTCTCCAAAAGCACAGGGTAGGTTAAATTCTACATCCAGTTCAAGGTAATCTTGTTGGTAACTAGCCACCGCCTTAGTAACTTTGAGTAGATCTGAGCAATTTAGTAAATTAAATAACACATCAGGGGAAAAGTTATGGTGGTACTTCCCTATCTGTTCAGGCGACAAGCCAGTAAGTTCATAGAAGCGGTCATTACAATACAGTTGTTTAGTGATCAGGTTCCAGTCCCAGATCCCGTCATTGGAACCTTCTAGCACCAAGCGGTAGCGTTCTTCGCTTTCTTTGAGCCGCTGATGAGCTACAGCTGCTTCCCGTTCTGCGCGGTAGAGGCGAACTGCATTAGAGAGGCTACGTAAGAGATTTTCTGATGAGATTTGGCTTTTGGTCAGATAGTCCGATGCTCCAGATTTCATCAGCTCAACCGCAATTTGCTCATTAATTTGCTCGTTCCCTTGGTCACTCAACACAATCACAGGGACTTCAATGCCAGCATCACGGATTTCTTTAACCAGAGTCAATCCGTCCCCATCCGGTAAGTGATAGTCCAATAGAATGCAGTCCAAACTCGGTTGGGTAAGGCTAGAGTTAGCGCAGCGTGATGCGATGATCGACCTAGCGCTTTTGCTGTCAACTGCAACAGCTATTTTTACGGGTATACCCCCTCTGTTAAGAGCTTTAATTATGGCTTTGCAGTTAACTTGATCATCCTCTACGATCAGTAGTCTGATAATCTCGTCCATGATTTAGCGGTTGAGCTTTTGTCATTGGTTATGGGCTAATAGACCTCTTGCAAAAGTTTTTCGTGGTATAATCAGTAGTTTGGGAATTTTCGAGTTAGCGATCGCTTAAGACTAACAAACTTACTTTGTACTTTGTTTGTGTATAAGCCTAGTACACACAATCTACATAATTTTTACCAAAACTATTATTCTAACTCAAAATATTTTTGCAAGAGGTGTAATGATTAGTGGATAGTGGGTAGTAGCAGTTCTTGACTGACAACCGACACCTGAGGAGGCTAATGAATTATATTGAGCATACTCTATTGGTTCAGTTTAGGTATCGCCCCAATTTAGTCAACCTTACGGACTTGACAATCTCTCCACATCGCTGATTGTAGGCTTCTACCTTACCTCGGTACTAGTCAGAGAGCTTCAGTAAAAATACCAATCTGACTAGGTAGAGGAAATCCCATGGTTGTGTAGTATCACCGAAACATTTGCCAAATTGATGAGTAGGCATGAGTATACTTGTCGAAAAACTCCCTTGATTAGTAATCTCACCCATCTAGGGAATCAACCAATCGGATTGGCCGTTGGCCAAGCTACGCGAACGCAATCAACCCATGCTAATTTTCCAGTGGTATTTCCTGAGAAACAAACTCCCTGAGATAGATTTTTTAGGGGGTTTTACCCCCTATTATATCCTGCTGTTGGCTCAGGAAGGGTGGGACGATCAGCAGATGAGCAGAAAGAGTAGGATTTATCGGAATTGGTCATTTCGTGCTGGTGAGGCTACCTTAGTTACTCAATAAGCCCATCCCATGTCAATCCTGTTGAGAATCTCCTCTAACTGTTGGAATGGAAAATCGTGCCAACCCCTCTGACAAGTACTTTTGGCACGACTCACCCCTTATACTCATAAATAAATTGTAAAGATTATAATAAGTAACTACCCCCTGTAATTTCTCAATAACTTTATATGTGATACTGTAATAGCTTTTGACAAATGCTTTCATTCCAGCTAACTTTAAGTGATTGTTGCCAAAATCTGGTCTTTTGGAAACTCTATCCCAAAGTCATAAATATCTACAACTACCAATAGGTGGAGATCATGATGATTTTTACCAAAACTTTACAAATTTACTCTAAAAATCAATAAACTATAAATCTCACCCCCCTAGACGTTAATGATGGGTAAAATTCGTGTGGCTCTCATTGAAGACCATGATCTGACTCGGATGGGTCTGCGAACAGCCCTCCAACAAAACGGTGAAATTGAATTGGTGGGCGAAGCGGCCAATGCTGCTGAAGGACTAAAGTTACTCGCGGAATCTAGACCAGATATCGGGATTGTCGATATTGGTCTTCCTGACATGGATGGAACTGAATTAACTAGACAATTCAAAGAGTTTCAAGCTAAACAGGATGATTCTAAACAGGATGATTTCCCCACCAAGATTATGGTACTGACCTTGCAGGATGATGAAGAAGCGGTACTAGCTGCTTTCGCCGCTGGAGCTGACTCTTACTGCATGAAAAATATAACTTTTGATCAATTGGTAGAAGCTCTGAAAGTGACCTATGAAGGTAATGCTTGGATTGATCCAGCCATTGCCAGGATTGTACTTGAGCAGATCAAACCAAGCCAAGAAACTCAGCCTACTGAAGCTAGTGAAACGAGAGCTATCCATGCTGCTCCCAATGAATACAATCAAATGATTGAAGCTTATCCTTTAACGGAAAGGGAATTAGAGGTTTTGCGGTTGATTGTAGAAGGTTGCAGCAATGCTCTGATTGCCGAAAGGTTATATATCACTGTGGGAACTGTCAAAACTCATGTCCGAAATATCTTGAATAAACTCTGTGCGGATGACCGTACCCAAGCAGCTGTCCGTGCCCTCCGGTCTGGCTTAGTTATTTAACGATGATACCATAGAGTAACCTTTTACAATTAAACGGCTGTTCGCGTAGCGTGGCCTTTTGGCCAAGGTTGAAGGTTGAAGGTTAGTTGGTTGAAGGTTAGTTGGTTGAAGGTTAGTTGGTTGAAGGTTAGTTGGTTGAAGGTTAGATGGTTGAAGGTTAGATGGTTGCTGACATGGTCGGTACTGCTCGAGTGGTCAAAAAGAGAACACATCCTTTTGGACTATGTTGCTGCAGAGGCCAACCAACTTTCCGTCGCGCCGCCTCCACTAGAGAGCAGGAAACAACAATGGTCG
>NZ_JAAHGN010000310.1:0-7310 GCF_010672485.1 Moorena sp. SIO2C4
GCGAGGAGGCACCCTTTCGGGAGGACAAAGGCAGCGGATTGCGATCGCCAGAGCACTGCTCAAGGATGCGCCAGTGCTGATTCTCGATGAACCCACTTCTGCCCTGGATGCCCAGACCGAGGCCCTGCTGATGGAAGCCTTAGAGCGGTTGATGGCAGGCAGGACAACCTTCATCATCGCCCACCGGCTGTCCACGATTCGGCAGGCAGATCGGATTGTAGTGTTGGAGCAGGGAAAGGTGGTGGAGGCGGGGACGCACCAGGAATTGCTGGAGGACGCTGGATTCTACCATCGTTTTTATGAGAGCTGTGGTTTAAGCCGATCTCCCCCTCCATATAGGTCTGCGACTTCCAGATAAGAGCAAATCGCCTGATAATCTTCGATCTGCGGTGTTAAAGCGGTTGAGATGGAAACTGAAAATACCTTAAGGACTCGTTCAAGTGAGCAGAAGGAGCTCGCATAAAGATGAAATCATCTCTTAGAGTCATTGTCACGGGGTTAATTGCCCAATACCCTCTGGGCGGAGTTGCTTGGGACTACTTTCAATATGTACTTGGATTGGCGCAGCTTGGCCACGATGTTTACTATATTGAGGATACTGGTCAATGGCCTTACAATCCGACTGAGGGTGGAGTCTCCGCTGGTTGCGACTACAACGTGCAGTATCTTGCTAACTTGATGGCCCGTTTTGGGCTGGGGGATAAATGGGCATATTGCTTCCCCTGGGAATCTCAATGGTTTGGTCTTTCCGAACAGAAACGGAACGAGGTGATTAAATCTGCGGACTTGCTGATCAATGTCTCGGGTACCCTCATGTATCCTTGGAACTATCGGCAAGTGAAGCATCTAGTTTATATCGATTCAGATCCCGCATTCACCCAGGTTAAATTAGCGCGAGGACAAGCTGACTTTCAAAAAATGGTCGATGCCCATGATATCCATTTCAGCTTTGGGGAGACACTTGCCGATGCCATACCAAAAACTGGTCACCATTGGCGTCCCACCCGACAGCCAATTGTTCTGTCGGAGTGGCATCCTTCAGCTAAGGAGCGCAATACTTTTACAACTGTGATGAATTGGACTAGTTACAAGCCAATTACCTACAATGGCTTAACTTATGGTCAAAAAGATATTGAATTTAAGAGATTTATGAAACTACCGAAGCTAGTTCCTGATGTAGAGCTTGAACTCGCCGTTAATGCTGGGAAAACTCGCCGTACCCCTCGTGAGATACTTGCTCATAATGGTTGGCAGGTAGTTGATCCCGAAAAAGTTTGTCCCGATCTGGATAGCTATCGGAACTACATCGAGTCATCGAAAGCTGAATGGAGCGTAGCCAAGAATGCTTACGTAGCAGGAAAAACCGGTTGGTTCAGTTGTCGAAGTGCCTGTTATTTAGCAGCGGGTAAACCTGTGGTAGTTCAAGATACTGGATTCTCTTCTGTGCTTCCAGTGGGTGAAGGTATCTTACCTTTTACAACGATAGAGGAGGCGGTTACTGCTATCGAGGAAGTCGAAGAAAAGTACGAGCGGCACTCAAAAGTGGCACGGGCAATTGCTGAAACTTATTTCGATTCAAATAAAGTGCTATCCCAACTCATTGAGGGGGTATACAATAGGCATGGTTAGTCCTTTACTGAGAACTGCTAATGTATTTAGACCTCAGCTACTCACAGATGGCCGCTTGCGTATTATTGTACTTGGCTACATCGTGCGTGGACCAGTAGGAGGTTTGACCTGGCATCATTTGCAATATGTAATAGGTTTGGCTCGGCTTGGACACGAGGTGTATTTTGTTGAAGATAGTGATGATTACCCTTCGTGCTACGACCCTGTAAGAGGTGTAACCGATACCAATCCAACCTACGGACTGCAATTTACAAAGCGCACGTTCGAGAAAGTAGGGCTCAATGATTGCTGGGCTTACTTCGACGCACATAAATTGCGATGGTTAGGGCCTCGTGCTGATGATATGATTCGTATCTGTACGGACGCGGATCTCTTACTAAATCTCTCCGGGATGAATCCCCTGCGCCCTTGGCTCGTAGAAATTCCTGAACGCATCTTGGTTGACACCGATCCAGTTTTTACCCAAATTCGGCATTTGACCAATCCTGATGCACGAAATCGGGCTTTACAACATACAGCCTTCCTCTCATTTGGCGAAAACATTGGCAGCCACCGATCCACTATTCCCGATGATGGACTACCCTGGAAAGCAACCCGCCAACCAATTGTCTTGGATGCCTGGCCAATAACACCAGCGCCATTACAGGGAATGTTTACCACGGTCATGCAATGGAAGAGTTATCCGGCGCGTCAGTATCAAGGAAGTCGCTATGGTATGAAGTCGGACTCATTTGAGCCTTACTTGAATCTCCCTGAAAAAGTTGGTTCTATCTTAGAACTGGCAGTTGGAAAAGCTCCCCAAGATCTCCTCTGCAGCAAGGGCTGGGTGTTACGTGACTCCCTTGAGCCGACACGGGATCCCTGGACCTATCAGCGCTACATTCAGCAGTCAAAAGCGGAGTTCAGCGTGGCTAAGCAAGGTTATGTGGCAAGTAACAGTGGCTGGTTCAGTGAGCGAAGTGCCTGCTACCTGGCGAGTGGCCGACCGGTGCTGACTCAGGAAACTGGTTTTTCCGAATGGTTGGAAACTGGGTCTGGTATTATCCCCTTTAGTACACCTGAGGAAGTTATAGCTGGCATCGAGGAGATTAACAACCATTACGAGTTCCACTGTCGCGCTGCAAGATCGATTGCTGAAGAGTTTTTCGAGGCCAGAAAAATTCTCTCATCTTTGGTGGAATGGGCAATCAAAACGACTTAAGTATTAATGGAGCGAGCATAGAGTGATTATTATTTTCTCTGGTAGTATAGGTCGTTTCCCTGTTGGCGGGCATGCTTGGATTAATATCCAGTATTTGTTGGGTTTGCGTGCACTCGGTCATGATGTCTTCTACTTAGAGGATTGCGGGCAGCAATCGTGGGTGTATGACTGGGAAAATGAGGAATCAACAAATGATTTAGAGTACCCTACTACATACATCCGTGATTGTCTTGAACCATTTGATTTTCAAGGAAAGTGGATTTACCGTGCTGGAAATCAATCTCAGGGAATGGCACTTGATGATTTCCTGGATATTTGTTCGCAGGCAGAGCTGTTAATTGTTCGTGCCGTACCGCTATCTCTATGGAGAGATGAATATAATTGGCCAAAACGTCGCATATTCATTGATGCAGACCCTGGCTTTACTCAAATGAGGCTGGTTAGCGGCGATGTGAAGCTAAGCAATATGGTTTCTCATTGTGAGCAGCTTTTCTCAATTGCTCAGCGTCTGGAGGCAACAGACTGCTCAATTCCAACAGCAGATCATAAATGGATTAAGACATTATCTCCGATATTTTTGCCGGAATGGCCTCTATTTGAACATAGTTCTAATGATTACTTTACTACTATATTCCAGTGGAAAAGTTATGGGAAGTCTCATAGCTATAACAAAGTTATCTATCAAGGAGTTCATTACGGACAGAAAGATAAAGAGTTCACTGAGTTCCTTGATTTGCCACAGTATACATCTCAGTTATTCCGGATAGCCTTGACAGGAGGAACTCCCAAGCAAATGTCTAAAAATGGATGGGAGGTTGTCCCAGGCTGGTTGGCAACCCAAACTCCATGGTCGTACCGCAAGTTTATACAAGAATCTCGCGCTGAATTTAGTGTCGCTAAACAAGGCTATGTTCTGAGTCGTGGGGGCTGGTTTAGCGATCGCAGCGCCTGCTATCTTGCCTCTGGTCGGCCGATTTTAGTGCAAGACACAGGCATTAGTGATTACTTGCCGACGGGTAAGGGGATTCTCACTTTCCGTAACCTCTCCGAAGCACTGGAGGGAATCGAGTCCATCAATGCTGATTATGAACAGCACTGTCTTGCTGCGCGTCAAATCGCAGCACAATATTTTTCCACAGATCGGGTTCTACCCCCCCTGCTTGAAGTAGCTATGAGTTGAACAGAAAAATTTTATCAAGGAGATGACAACATGCCAACAGTCACTATAGGCTTTAGCCCTCGCGAACGATTCTCTCTAGCAGCTGAGTCGTTGCAGCGAATCTTTGACCATACCCATATCCCCTTCAATTTAATTGTAGTGGATTGCAATACTCCCAAAGTTTACTGGCAACAGATTGAACAGATACTGCAGGGGCGTGAAAACGTCAAAGTTATTCACCGAGATCACTATTTGCTTCCAAACCAGTCTAGGAATCTGGTCGTTCAGGAAGCCCAAGATGAATTTCTTTGTCTAATTGAAAACGACAATTTAGTATCGGACGGTTGGCTTACTCAACTCATCACTGCTTGCGAGGAATATCCGGCGGATGTTGCCGTCCCATTACTCATGGAAGGGCGATCGAGGAAGGCTCCGGTTCACTTTGACGATCGTTTAAATCAAGTTCACTCTGTGCAAACTTCTGAAGGTATAAAATTGAAAATTTTGCCCCGTACAGATGACAAAGAAACGGATCGAGGGCAGGAGCTTAGGAAAGTCCAGTTTATGGAGCAACACTGCCTTCTGTTTCGTCGAAACGTCTTCGATCGCATAGGGCTGTATGACGAGGAACTGAACACACGGGATGAAATCGATCTGAGTTTGGCCTTATATAGTGCTGGAGTTCCAGTTGTCTTTGAGCCTAAGTGTGAGATAAATTACCTCCCGCCCTATCCTCCTTCTCCTGAAGATGAGGAATATTTTTTGATGAAATGGGATATGGATCGGGCTCATAAAAGTCATGAGCGCATTCAGAAAAAGTGGAATTTGCTTCGCATGCCTGGATCTATCGAATTCGTTAAAGATCGACGCCGAATTGCTCAGTTATCTAAAGTTAAAGAAGAACTCAAAACGCTTGTCGGTCCTGATGTTCCTTTTATCCTAGTTGACCAGGCCCGGTGGCTAGGTACTGAAATCGTTGATGGGCTCCAACCTATTCCCTTTCTTGAAAAAGATGGACAGTATTGGGGGGAGCCAGCAGACGATGAAACTGCAATTCGGGAATTGGAGCGCTTACGCCAGTTGGGAGCAACCCATATTGCCTTTGCCTGGCACACATTTTGGTGGTTGGAGTACTATTCAGAGTTTCATAACTATCTCCGTGCAAAATTTCCCTGCGTGCTAAGCAACGATCGCCTTATTGTTTTCAAGTTGGAAGAGCATCTTTAGCAAGGAGATTAGCAAATTGGAGTTATTAAGCAAATATCCACCGGCTACGGCTGGAAAAATTATTGTCTGGGGGCTGTTAGCGTCTTATCCATTCGGAGGGATGACCTGGCAGGTTCTGCACTATCTAGCAGGTCTAAGAAGACTTGGCTTTGATGTTTGGTATGTAGAGGATTCTGACAGTCCCCTTCAGGACCCCAAAACTCTCTGGCACACACCAAACTACACTGAGAATGTTAAATATCTTTCTCTATATATGAACAGTTTGGGAATGGGAGAGCGCTGGATTTTTCGTCCTCCTAGCGAACAAAATGTTTGCCTTGGAGCTGCTGATTCAGATGGATTGCAAAGGCTTTATCGAGAGGCTGATGCAGTTATCAATCTTTGCGGTGCTCATTACCTTCGTCCTGAACATAGTGAGATTAATTGTCTTATCTATTTACAAACAGATCCATTTGTAGATCAGGTGCGTGTTGCCCAAAATGAGTCTTGGTTGATCGGCCAACTTGACAGCTACAATCACTTGTTTACCTATGGATATAACCTGGGTAAAGATGACTGCCTTGTTCCTGTTGAACGGTATCAATGGCATCCCACAAGACCACCCGTCTGTATTGACTGGTGGTCTAATGTTAGTTCCTTAGAGGTGGATGCAAAGCTCACAACCATCTCAACTTGGAAGAATCTGAAAAAAGACATCGTTTGGCAAAATGAAAACTATTCTTGGCGGAAAGATTCAGAATTTCGGCGCTTCATAGATTTGCCTTTACATTCTCACTTTCCCATAGAATTAGCCCTTGAGGGAATTAGCGAGAGCGAAGCAGCTAAAATGCGTCATTATGGTTGGCAGATTATCTCAGCCCGGAATTTAACGAATCCCTCCACTTATCGGCAATATATTTGCAGCTCTTTGGGGGAATTTACAGTAACTAAAGAACAGTACGTTCGTCCCCGAACGGGATGGTTCAGCGATCGCTCTGTCTGCTATCTTGCTGCCGGTCGCCCTGTAATTACCCAGGAAACGGGGTTTAGCAAGTTTTTGCCTACAGGTAAGGGACTCTTCGCATTTCAAACCATGGAGGATATTCTGAAAGCAATGGATTCAATCAAGAGTGACTATGAGGGAAACTGTCGCGCTGCACGGGACATTGCTACTGAGTATTTTGCCGCCGAGAAGGTGATAAGTAGGTTAATGGAGAATGCAGGGTTTTAGATTTGAATTTTGTGTGTATAAATTGAGTCAAAGCCAAACATAGACAAACATTCAATTAAGATTAAAAAAGTAAATCGAGCGAGGAAAAATTAATTATGTCAACAGTAACCATCGGTTTTATTCCAAGAGAAAGATTTTCCGTTGCAGCCGAATGTCTACAACGAATTTACGATCGTACCCACATCCCTTTTAAACTGATTGTGGTGGATTGCCAAATCCCGAAAGTTTATCGACAGCAGATTGAAAACGTCTTGGAGGGGCAGAGGAATGTCAAGTTTATCCATACAGATCACCACTTACTGCCTAACCAATGTAGAAACCTGGCGATCCGAGAAGCCAAGGATGATTTCTTATGTTTGCTTGAAAATGACGTGCTTGTAGAAGACGGTTGGCTTTCCCGCCTAATTGAGGCATGTGATGAATATCCAGCAGACGTTGCTGCCCCGCTCGTACTTGAGCGATTAGGACAATTTGAGAAGGTTCACTTTGACGATCGACTAGATGATATCAAACCCATACAAACCTCTGATGGAATCAAGCTTAAAATACTTCCTCGAAGTACTCCCAAGGAGGATGACCGAAATGCTAGTGACCGCAGAACTATGAAATTTATAGAAACCCACTGTATGCTGTTCCGAACAGAGGTTTTCGATCGCATTGGCGAGTTTGATGAATCAATCACGGCTCAAGAGGAGGTTGATGTCAGCCTTGCACTTTATGACAAGCAAGTGCCCATCGTTTTTGAGCCGAAAGCCGTGGTCACCTTCTTACCTCCTCCCCCTATTTATCCTGATGAGAAAGAATACTACTACCTCAAATGGAATCCCGATACCTACCGTCAAGACTACCTGCATGTCGCTAAAAAATGTAATCTTGATAACCCT
>NZ_JAAHGN010000311.1:0-7302 GCF_010672485.1 Moorena sp. SIO2C4
TTCCTTTCCCAGTTTTTCCGTCATTTGCCTGAGAGTTGGCTCTAGACAAGAGTAAACATACTCTAAAAACCTGGGGGGGCGACAAGCGCCCCCAGGTCACCTACACACAGATCAATATTGTCGAAACCAAGAGTATTTAAATAGTGATGAGCGTACTCAATTTGGGTAGACTGTAGGTCAATTCCAGCTACTCTTAAATCTGGAAAAGTTTCCAAAATTATTCCGAAGACAGCTCCGACACCGCAACCGAGTTCTAGGACATGCTCACCACCAGACAGGTTTAAATCACGCAGTATCAGTTTTTATCGCCAATATTGAGCTTGTTCAATTAGGCGTTTTTGCTCTTGGGTTGAATAGCAATGAATGTAATCTTGTTACAAACTAAATCTCCCTATGAACAAAATTGATTGCCTTTAAATCCTTGATTATACTAAATAAAAAATTCAATAATGTCAATTTTTAATCTCAATTTCGGCTAATCTTGAAATTCAGAATAAACTCATAAAGAAAAGAGGGGAGAATGGTGTAAGATAATAACTTTACTCCATCCCACCTCCTGTGATTAACAAAGGTCAGCCAAAAGCAATCATCAAAGCTACTCTTAAACCATGCTTTGGCACCATCAGGGAACAGAAGGATAACGATCAACTATAGCGATTCTGTAGTTAGATGAGGTACATACCAAATTTCTTTCCCCTAGTAGGGCTGATCGAGATGTACCTCACAGTCGCGGGAACCGCTATAACTCTTTAGTCGCCGCAGCCACCGCAGCCGCCACCGCAGCCGCCACCGCAGCCGCCACCGCAGCTGCTACCGCCACCGCAGCTACTGCCACCGCAGCTACTGCTACTGCAGCCACTGCTACTGCTATTACCAGAATTGCTGGGAGGATTAAATACCTTTCGCAAGTTTTGTAGACCATTTTGGCTCAAAACTGTACTACCAAATAGAGCAAATGCCAGGGCTACTTGAGAATTATTCTGAGCATTTTCCAGCATCTGATGCTTAACTTTTAGGTTGTCTAATACAGTATCGCCGTAACCACTACGGTTTACTGGTTCAACCAGAAAGAACAAACCCATGATTGCTGTGATGAGGCACAGTATCATCAGGAAACCGACTGGCTTATGTCGCGAAATGCCTACTATAATTTTGCTGATTCCTAGGAGCAAGACAGCAAACAGAGGGAGTGCGGGATATTGCTGGGCTGATTTGGTTTGGTCTTCTGTAAGTAAGAGATTGAGATCGGTTAAGCGATCGCGTATTTGGTCTGTAGCGGATGCAGCGGATGCTCTAATTTGAGTTATAGTCTGACCAGTTCTAGCACCAATGTCAATTTTCAACTCAAGGGGATCATTTTTGTAAACCAAAGGATTTACTAATTCTAGCCCTCGGTATTCAGGCACAGGTTTTAAATGTCCACCCTGCACAAGGTTAACGATGGCTGTATCGACAGCTCGCTCTTTACCTCCAACTAAATAGCCTGTCTCATAGGCATCGAGAGAGATGGATTTCCCCTCAGGATCGGAAGCTGGTTGTTGTAGATACCAACGTAAACCGTAGGCCAAGACCACCGCAGCACTTACTAGAACTAGATAAAACCCGAGAAATAATAGTCCTGTGAAATTAATTGGGTTTGCGCTATTGACTAAGACTAATGACTCACAACCTGTGATGGTTACTGCCAAGACGAACAATAGGAAAACCATCCTGTATTGGTTGAGGCCGAAGTTGGGTAGTGAGTCTAAACTAACCTTACGCAAACTAACTTTAGGCAAATTAACTTTAGGTAAAATCCAGTACTGCTGAGGGTTTAACCGCACAAAATTGACATGCTGACTAACATGAAGATCAGCAGGTGCCCAAATATCTAATGGTGGTGCTTCCCCAAAGAAATAGTGATAGCTGGCTAGGGTTTTAGTGTACCAATCGTCGAATTTAGACTTTTCACTGGCACCACCACCACTAGGCAGATGATGAAAGGGGATTTGTAGAATGTTTGGGCAAAATTCATTCCAGTAAGAATGGGTATAGGTCAAGTGTAGATGCCACACTTGATCCACTGGATCAGAAGGGGAAACGGGATGGTCAGCTACTACTGCTAGAAACGCAAATTTCTTGTATTCATCAATCACTCGCTTAGTGTATTTAAGACTCCAGTGATTTTCCCGAGCCAGTCGCTTGCTAAAGGGAAATTTGGCATCAGGATCATCTAAGGAAAATGCCTGAAGGCGTTGATAGAGTTGGGTTTGTTGAAGGTTCATCATTGTTTGTGTTTTCCTGTACAATGCTAGTTACCTGAATCTACCCATATATTTATATTCAGCCCAAAAACAAGGTTTTATGAAAAGGTGTTTTGATTTTGCGTTCGGGTAGCGTGGCCTACGGCCAATCGCTTTTCTCAGCAGCCTGATATAGCACTACGCATACCATTAGAGCGGCAGTCTGGCTTCAAATTAGTGTGAAGATAGTTTAAATATTTCTGGATAATTTCAAAAATATGGTATAGTCCATATACTATCAAGTATGCTAGTTGCCTAAATCCCATACCCCCATAACTCAAAGCGCTGCTTGACTCACAATTCTTAGGATTAAAATTCCTAGTAAATCCTGAGGGAGTAACAGCGCTAATCATCAACATGCAAATTTTCGTCAGTCAATCAGAGTCAAGGAGACTCCTGTCGGTGATTGGATCTGGCAATCTACAAAAATACGGCAATAAATAGAAATGAATAGAGTAGTTATTCTAACACTAGATGGTGACCTAGACAGGGGAATTCGAGTCACTTTGGCATGGGGAACAACAGACAAGTCAGCTGAAGGAAAAATTATGAGTCGGTTGGCACCAAACCCCGAAATTTATCAACTATACACCGATTGGCAGAAAGGATATCGTAATTTAGAGTATTTTTACCGAAACCCCCGCTTAACTCCCAAAGGACTGTACATCTCTTCGATGAAATCCTGTGAGCAATTGGTTGACGAGTTAAGCAACAATATTAACCAATGGCTGAATTCTAGATCCGATGGCTTTGACCAGATCAGAAATCAATTAACAACTGAGTTAAGCCGTCATCGTGATATTCGGGTATTGATTCAGACCGATAATCCTCAGCTTCAACGATTACCATGGCACCTCTGGGATGTATGGGAAAATAATCATGACTCCGTTGAATTTAGTTTAATTCCCTTGGAATACCAGCCAACTCCAGAAACTAAACTGAGAAATCGAGTCAGACTATTAGCCATTCTTGGTAACAGTGACGGAATTGATATCGAAACCGACCACAACAATTGGCAGCAAGTCTCTAGCTTAGATTCATCCTCCTGCTTTCTAGTAGAACCGACACGAGAGGAATTAGACCATAAACTTTGGGAAAAAGAGGGCTGGGATATTCTGTTTTTTGCTGGTCATAGTTCTAGCGAATGTAATGATGAAAGTGGTCGAATTTATATCAATCAGGAAGACAGTCTCATCATTGATGATTTAATTCCTGCTCTAAAGGAAGCCATTAAAAACGGCTTGAAGCTAGCGATATTTAATAGCTGTGATGGCTTAGGCTTAGCCAATGCTCTAGCTAGATTACAAATGCCACAAGCGATTATTATGAAAGAGCCAGTCCCCGATGAAGTTGCCCAGACCTTCCTCAGGTTCTTTCTCGAAGAATTTTCTCAAGGAAAGTCTCTCCATAAGGCAGTTAAAGTAGCACGAAAAAGACTCCATTATCTAGAGAATCGATTAGATAAAAAATTACCCTACGCTACTTGGTTACCGGTGATTTATCACCATCCTAAAGCACAACCATGGCGTTGGCCAGTGTCAGGATCATTAGTTACACTTTTGATTAAATTAGCGTTAGGGACTGTTGCGCTCCTTAGCATTTACGGAATTTACAAAATTGCCACAGAGCCTAACAAGCTAGGAGACAAGATTAGTTCTGGAGAAGAGATACTGGATACAACCTCTGCTCGACGTTTCAAGCACCGGGGTGTTAAATTTATGGCAAAATGTCAGACTCCCTGGAGAGATAACTTAGCCATTTTTAGTCAAAAAACTTGGCAACGATGGGAGAGGTGTTGGTGGACAAAATCTAACTATAAAAAAGCTGGTAATTTATTCTTAAAATCCTGGCAAGAGGAAGACAAAGACCCAGAAACGTTAATTTATCTGAATAATGCCCTTTTAGAGGCTACTAAATCCGATTACTACACCATTGCTGTGGCGGTGCCCATCGTTAGAAACAAAAATGGCTCTGTCAAACATCGGGAGCTAGCTCAAAAAATTCTTCGAGGAATCGGTCACGCTCAAACAGAAGTTAACTTAGAGCTTTTTCAGGATAATGACAAACTCCCTAACAACTTTACTGAAAAGTTACTAGGAAAGGATGTTATAAACGGTAAATCTATCAAGGGTAAGGGTCTAAAAGTTCTTATTGCTGATGATGCTAATATCACCTCAGAAGCGATCCAAAGGGCAAAGGCACTAGTCAAGGAACGGGATATCCTAGGGGTAGTTGGTCACTATGCTAGTGATATGACCATGGAAACTGTGGATATTTATAATAGTAATAAGCTAGTGTTAATCTCCTCTGGCTCCACAACGGAAGAACTGACAGAGCACCCTAGAAATTTTTTCTTCCGGACGGTACCTACCGCTAAAATTGCAGCCCAATATTTGGTTGATTATTTGGTTGAAAATGGTCACCAAAAAGCGGCAGTTTTTTATAATCCTCGCAGTCCATTCACTCACTCGTTCTGGCAAGAATTTAAACAGCAGTTTACTAACCAAGGAGGAGAACTTGTCGATATCAAACACTACGATATATCTAAGCCCAACTTTAACCCTAAGCAAGCAATAGAGGAAATTGGGAAAACCCAGGACACAGCTATTGTTTTAAATCCTGATGGTCAAGTCACCAATGCTGTCACTAATGCTATCGATATGATCAAGGAAAACAATGGTCGTAATGTGATGGTGGGTTCCTCGGGAATCGCCAGGTCAAAAACACTAGCACTTAAACAACCCGATCTATTCGAGAACCTTGTGGTGTCTGTTTCCTGGCATCACCTAAACAGTGCTAACCCACAAGTTAATCAAGATGCTCAAACCTTATGGGGAAAATCTTTTAATTCCTTAACTGCCTGGTCTGCTTTAGCCTATGATGCAACTCGTGTGTTGATTACAGCTATCGAAAAACAGAAGAATCCCACACGTCTTGGTATGCAGAAAACCTTGAAAAGTCCTGATTTTAGTGCTGATGGGGTAACGGGAAAAATTGAGTTTGAACCGGCTAACGGTAATCGTAAGAATCCCTCACAAATCTTAGTCCATGTGGTGCCTTGTCCCAACCAGGAGTCTGGGTTAGAGTTTGTGCCCCTTGAGTATTCTTCTTGTGATCAAAAGCATTAAGCTCAAAAGCATTCAGCTATTAGCTATCAGCTATCAGCTATCAGCTATCAGTTATCAGTTATCAGCTATCAGTTATCAGTTATCAGTTATCAGCCATTCGCGTAGCGTGGCCAACGGCCAAGGCTGACGGCTGACAGCTGACAGCTGAATGCTTAGGCTAACATCAACTATAAAGAGGCAAAATACCATGACCAATAATCTTGAGCTAAGTGAGTTTAAACAAGAAATTGCTACTATCTATGATAACAGGAGCAATTCTTACGATAAGGGGGATTTCCATCCTCGGCTTGCAAATTGTCTAATCGAACATGTTGATATCAGACCTGGACAAAAAATCTTGGACATTGCTACGGGAACTGGCTTAGTTGCTATTGAAGCAGCAAAACGGGTTGGTCAGGATGGTCGAGTGGTGGGAGTAGATATTTCTACGGGTTTACTCAATCAAGCTCAACGCAAGATCTCCGCAGCAGGGTTGACTAATATTGAGCTAATCGAAGCTGATGCTGAGACCCTAAACTTTCCTGACAACAGTTTCGACAGAGTGTTATGTTGTTCAGCCCTGCCTTTAATGACAAACGTTCCTGCTGATCTACGCTTATGGAAACGTTTTCTGGTACCAGGAGGCTTAATGGGCTTGTGTGTTTTTGCTAAAACCGCTTTTACTACTGGCTTTATTCTCCAGAACGTTGCCCAAAGATACGGAATTTCATTGATATTTAGCGATGTCACCGGAGATGAAGAAAAATGCTACTCCTTGCTCACAGCAGCAGGATTTGAAGATATTAAAATTAAGCGGGAGCAATTGGGCAGCTACATTACGATAAGTGACGTAGAAGGCACCTGGGATGGTAGCTTAAAACATCCCCTGTGTTGGCCACTGCAGCAACTAGAGCCAAAACAATTAGAACAAGCCAAGGCTGACTACGTTGCCGAAATTAATGCCTTAGTCACCGACAAAGGTATTTGGAACGATATTACTACATTTTTTGTAAGCGGACGTAAAAATATGGAAAATTCTTAATTCTTAATTCTAAATTCTAAATTATTAATTCTGCATTCAATCTTTCCAAAACACTATTTAATAACTGTAGCTGATAAACCTGGCTGCTGGTATCCTGTGGTTGTTGATTTGTTGGCAAACTAATCACTTTCTCTGCCTTGGCTTGATACTTACGCACCATCGAGAAAGCGTCAGTACTGAAACAACTCAGATAATCCTGAGCTGCATCACTTAAGGCTTGGGCTACTTGATGGTCATAAGAGTCAGCGGATGAATTTGACTTATCTTTCTTTGCCCCTTTACTGAGGATATAGCTAGCGCCTCCAGCCATAGCTGCGCCCACTTTACCTTTTAAAACCAAACGGATTCCAGTAGAAAGACCAATTGGGATAACTTTCTTTGACTCCTGAGAAAATTCGGGAGGCTCAGGTATAATAACTTGAGGAGTATCGGGAACGGAAATGATTAGCTTACCAGGAGACTGATGCTCAAAAAACTCACACGCTTTATCAACCCATTCTTGGATTGCCTGTTGATATCCATCAATGTCTTGTTGGAATTGTGCTTGCCAACTGCTAAATTCCCCTTGCTGAAGTGCTGTCGCAAGTTTCGATTGATAGCGTTCTAAAAGTTTGGGCAAATACAGCCAACTCTCGAAATCAGAAACAGCGGCTTGGAATCCTTGTTTAATCAATTTCTGAGCTTTTTGTTGCAGCTCAAGTTTAGCCTGATGCTTCTCTTTGGCACTTTCTAATTCTGAGTTGATGACTTGGATTTTAGACTGTAGTGCTGCTTTAACCTGAGTTGCGATCGCATCCACACGATCCAGCCGAACCGTTGTCTTTTCCCGTTGAGCAGCTACCATGCTTTGCAGTGCTGATTCAAAATATCG
>NZ_JAAHGN010000312.1:0-7292 GCF_010672485.1 Moorena sp. SIO2C4
TATTCAGCGCTGCTGCTAATTCCAAGGGGCGGAATTGAACTAAATCCCCTTCAGGAAAGAACGTTAGTACATCGAATCCTTCTTCTTCAATATCCCTCATCACCAGAGCTAAAATTTCCGATAGGGTCAACCGTTCATCGATATAATGCTCTTTAGCATAAACAAGAGCTTTGGAAATTGCTCTTAACTGACCTACTTCTACAATCTGCTCAACAGCAGATAAATCAATATTTTCTGCACCAAACCCTACTTCATCTACATCTCGGACTTTCAATTTTACGGCTTTGCGTCCACGACTGGGGTCAATCCCATGGGCTAATGGTACTCGTGGGGTAATAGTGCCAAAGTGTTTCCCGCCTTCAGCGCTGCGTTCGGTAAAGTATTTTTCGGCAATTAACTGAGCCTTTTCCGTGACATCCTGGGGTTGGAAGTTGTCCATGGCAATGACCGTATCGGCTACATCAAAGTAATCTCCACTGCCTCCCATGACTAATATAGTAGAGACACCATACTCGGTATAGAGCTGTTGGACTTTATCAATAAATGGTGTAATCGGTTCTTTATCTTTAGCAATCAGCTCCTGCATACGGCGATCGCGAATCATAAAGTTAGTTGCTGCTGTGTCTTCGTCTACCAACAGTAACTCGGTACCGGCCTCCAGTGCTTCCATAATATTTGCGGCCTGGGAGGTGCTACCACTAGCATTGGTGGTGGAAAATTTTTCAGTGGAGCGACCTTGAGGTAATTGATTAATAAATGGGGAAATATCTACACCAGAAATCCCCCGACCATCTTCAGCCCGAATCTTGACGGCGGTGGGATTGGTGACTACTAATTCCCGTCCATCTCCAGGAATATGATTGTAAACTCCTAATTCAATGGCTTTGAGCACTGTGGACTTGCCATGATAGCCACCTCCTACAATCAAGGTGATCCCTTCTGGGATTCCCATACCGGTAATTAATCCTCGATTGGGACAAGTGAATGCGACTTGAAGTGTCTTGGGAGATTGAAATGCGATCGCATCCTCTTGTAATGGTTTGTCATCCACCCCACTGGAGCGTGGCAAAATAGCACCGTTAGGAATAAAGGCAACTAATTCACGGGGTCCGAGCTGTTGACGCAGCCAATCGGCATCTTCCACTGTTTCTACATGATGCTTAATCTCAGCTGGATCGAGGACTTCATACTTGATGGATTGGTCAATAATATCAGGGATATCTTGGCATAGCATTTCTGCGGCCTGACGCCCAGAAATCCGACGACCACGAGCTGGTAATCCTACCACAAACCGGATTTCTACCCCTTGATCACTAACCAAAGCGGAGGTGCGCTCCAGCACGGATTGTCCGACACGGGTAATGGCAATCAAGCCACTATTCCCAGTACCCCGCCGACAGCTCATTTCCCCAGCTACCCAATCAAATGAGCGAGTTAGATAATCTTCTAGGGCAATGGCTCGGCTGTCAGTTCGATAAAGCTCACTGGGGAAACCAGCCACTGACTGGGGTAAGTACACGCGCACTTGGCTAGGAGAGGCAAAGGGGTCTCCCTGAACCCTGTCAATCACTAGAGTGAAATCTGGAAACTGATAGCTGCCCTTGATATCTCTGTAGGATTTGTAGCTGCGGTCATCGAGTTGTAGGAGTAAAGACTCCAATTGATTGCTAGTGGCCATAATTGCAAGCAGAAAATTGCTTGTTAATTGTCAATGGTTACTACCAACTTGTCAATTAACAAGGGATTAATGACTGTTGACTGTTGACTGTTGAGTACCCTGATGACTATTGAGTAATGACTTAAGCTATCAGCTATCAGCTATCAGCTATTAGCTATCAGCTATCAGCTATCAGCTATCAGCTATCAGCTATCAGCTATCAGCTATTAGCTATCAGCTATCAGCTATTAGCTATTAGCTTATGGGCTACGCCCACGCTGTCTTGATTCAGTCGCTACTTGAGGTGCTTTTGAATATAACAGGTAACTATCTGTTTAATGTGACTTCCGTCTGCATACTTGATAACTGACCACTGACCGCTGACCACTGACCGCTGACCGCTGACCGCTGACGTTTACTAACTTGACTGCTCTGAGAGATTTACTAGACTTAATTCTTGCAGTGATTTTTCCAGAGCAGCAGTTTCCCAATAGAGCTTAATTGCTCCATGGAAGTTAGGATTTACTGTAATATCGTCTATAGTATAGACGTTAACAAATCCGAATTGAATTGCTTTTATAACAGCCTTTCTGGGAATCAATTCAACATATTTTTTCAAGTAACCAGCACTTATATTCAGCGATACATCAATGCGATGATAATTACCCACATTCACAAACCCAAACATCTTAATATCAATTTCAGATTGTTCATGGAAAACGGCTTGTTGTAGGGTTAAAGCACCAGCTTCAATCAGTTCTTCCATTTGGCCGGCGTCTGCCAAGTTTTGCCTAAATAATCCCAGCAGCTTCCCTAAAGTAGCCTCATCTTGATCCTTAAGTACGACTTCTAAGTCTATTCCCAGCTTCTCTTCATTTACAGAGTTTTTGATCAATGCGATCGCACCTTCTCTGAATCCCTGATCTTGTGTTGGAGGATTCTGTCTCAACCCCTGATCTTGTGGTGGTGGATTCTGGTTGAACAGTAAGCTGGGTTGCTCACCACTTTGTTGACTGCTATCATATCTATCAATTAAGCCAAACTTAAGTAATAGTTTGTCAATACCTAAAATTTGCTTTTGGGCAGCTTGCCATAGCATTGTTCTGAGGTTAGTCCTAAATTCCCCGATCGGATTTAATAACCACCAAGCTTTACGAGACAGAGACTTTTTGGAAAGATGATTCCCCTTATTCCATTGATTTTTCAGCTCCTGATCGCTAAGGTAACGGGACTGAAACGGTAAGGACGAGTCGGGAATAGAGATTAGTAGTTTTCCGCCCTCATAGGTTAAGCCAGGGGTAAAAATTTTATCTATTTTAATTTCAATCTCATGGAGTTGGAAGATACTGGTGGGTTGACCGAGGATGCTGATTTGAAAATATTGAAGAAATTCTCCTACTGCCTCCATTTGTTGTAAGGCCAACTTTTTTACTGACTTAAAGGGAATATTTTTACCGATTTTTACAGATATATTGTAAACCTGATCCAATGGTATAATGTTGCTAATCGAAATTTTACGACGTTGCAAGCAGTCTATTACTTCCCGGTCATGGTGTTTAAAAATATTGGCAGCATTCTCCTGAAAAAAAAATCGATACTCTTCGTTGTTTGCTGTTATAGTGCGGTTAGGAGTCATATCAAACCCTGGTCCTTAATGACTTGTTAATTGAAAATTTACGATTGAGACTTGTGACTTGAGACTTGTTAATTTAAATTTGACCAACACTGAAGACTAATACGTATTACACCCGACAATATCTTACCTATTACAAGTGATATTATAGTTGATAATTTGATAATTGATAATTTTTGGTTAACGGTTGACAGTTGACGGTAATATACACGTAAGCTATCAGCTATCAGCTATCAGCTATCAGCTATCAGCGAACAGCGATTAGCGCTACGTAAGCATTCAGCCGTCAGCTATCAGCGAACAGCGATTAGCGCTACGCCCATGCTACCTGAACAGCTAAAGGTCTGTGGCCACGCTACACCGAACAGTTTATGCCCATAGCTTAGGCTACTAATGGTGCTTTTGAATAAAATAACCTGACGGCTGACGGCTGATAGCTGAATGCTTACGCACTACAGATGGTGCTACTTGAGTGGCCATTGGCCTGTGGCCACGCTACACCGAACAGCTTTTGAATAAAATAAGCTGACGGCTGACGGCTGACGGCTGTTGGCTTAGCCTGCGCGTAGCGCATATGCTTACATATACACTCAACTGTGAACAAAAAAGAGTTGCATCAAGACATGGTGATGGTTAAATGGGTATGGGCTTAAGACTGGACAGTGAGCATCAACTGGCAATTCAAAATCACGCAGAGAGCACCTATCCTGAAGAGTGCTGCGGTTTACTATTGGGTAAGCACCGGGGTGATGTGAAAACGCTGGTTGAGGTATTACCCACACCGAACAACTGGGATGCTGAAGCAGCTGATGCCTATCCTACGGTTGAGGGCAAACATCAGGGAGATTATAGCAGACAGCGCCGATTCAGCATTGCTCCTGAGGTGCTAATGCGGGCACAAAAAGACGCACGCGATCGCAATCTCGATATAATCGGGATCTATCACTCTCATCCGGATCACCCAGCGGTACCTTCAGAATTTGATCGTGCGATCGCTTGGCAGCAATACTCGTATATTATTGTTGCTGTTGAGGAAGGTAAAGCGTGTGACTTCAGAAGTTGGAGCCTGGATGAACACCACCAGTTCCAGCCAGAAGAAACTATCATTATCAAAGGTTAAGTCCTGAGTCTTACCGCTTCAAACCCAACATGCCATGTTAAATCCCAATCTAGATGAAATCCAATTAAGTAAAGACGAATACGAACGTTACTCCCGACACCTGATTTTGCCCGAAGTTGGCTTAGAAGGACAAAAACGTCTCAAAGCTGCCAGTGTCCTATGTATAGGTAGTGGTGGATTAGGTTCACCCCTATTGCTCTATCTTGCTGCTGCTGGAATTGGAAACCTAGGTCTAGTAGATTTCGATGTTGTAGATAGTTCTAATCTCCAACGTCAGGTAATTCACGGGACGTCGTGGGTAGGTAAACCCAAAATTCAGTCGGCCAAAGAGCGGATTCTAGAAATCAACCCTCACTGTCAGGTAGACCTCTACGAAACCCTGCTGAATTCCGAGAATGCCTTGGAAATCATGGCACCCTATGACATTATCGTCGATGGTACAGATAACTTTCCCACCCGTTACCTAGTCAATGATGCCTGTGTACTTCTGAATAAGCCAAACGTCTATGGCTCTATTTTCCGGTTTGAGGGACAGGCGACAGTGTTTAATTACGAAGGTGGTCCCAACTACCGCGACTTGTTCCCTGAGCCCCCACCACCAGGAATGGTACCTTCCTGTGCCGAAGGAGGAGTTTTGGGCATTCTGCCAGGAATTATTGGTGTGATCCAAGCAACGGAAACGGTCAAAATTATTTTAGGCAAGGGGGATACCCTCAGTGGACGTTTGTTGCTGTACAACTCTTTAAATATGACCTTCCGGGAATTGAAACTGCGACCGAATCCAGAACGACCGGTGATTGAGAAGTTGATTGACTATCAACAATTCTGTGGCATTCCCCAAGCTCAAGAAGAGGAAGCCAAACGCCAGATGGATATCAAAGAGATGAATGTCCAGGAGCTCAAGGAACTCATGGAAAGTGGTGCGGATGATTTTGTTTTGATTGATGTCCGCAATCCCCATGAGTATGATATTGCTAAGATTTCTGGCTCAGTGCTAGTGCCATTACCGGATATTGAACAAGGTTCTGGTGTAGCAAAAGTCAAGGAACTGGTTAATGGTCATCGCTTGATTGCCCATTGCAAAAAGGGAGGTCGCTCAGCGAAAGCCTTGGGAATTTTGAAAGAGGCTGGTATTGAAGGGATTAATGTTAAAGGGGGTATTACCGCCTGGAGTCAGGAAATTGATTCATCAGTACCGCAATATTAAATCAAGTATGAAGGATGAAACGGATCTATAGCTTTTCTTGCAGGCGTTGCTGATTATGGGTATGGTTTCGCCCCCCTAACCCCCCAATTCTGGGGGGAAAAAAACTCTAAAAGTCCCCCAAACTTGGGGGATTTAGGGGGCTTCAACAAAACCAGATGATCGCGCATTCATTCCTTAATTCAGCAACGCCTTCTTGCATTTATGAGGTACGCTTCTCAACTTAAAAGTCCCACTTTTTAAGGGAAACGGGGGATCGCTTTGTACCTCATAGCTATAAGACTTGCTATATTGGTTTATTCCTGATGCTTGATTTGATAGTTAAAAGTGATAGTTAAAAGTCATTAATCGTAGGGTGGGCAGTGCCTACCAACGCGCTTTGCAAGCTTCATTATCTGTCTGGTGCACTGCCCACCCTACATGAACTTTCGACTAAACCACAACTGGGTCTAAATGCTCGATGCGAGTACCTAAAACTTTGAGGAATTCTGCTAGCCACTGGGGATGAGCAGGCCAAGCAGGAGCTGTTACTAAATTACCGTCTACTATTGCTTGATCTACTGGGATGTCAGCATAGGTTCCACCAGCACGGGTAACATCGGGACCACAGGCTGGATAAGCGGAACATTTTTTACCCTGGATTACATCTGCTGCTGCCAACAATTGAGCACCATGACAAATTGCTGCGATTGGTTTGTTGGCTTGGGCAAAGTGCTGCACGATTTTGATCACATCTTGATTGAGGCGGATGTATTCTGGTGCTCGCCCCCCTGGAATCACTAGGGCATCATAATCTTCAGGATTGATCCCATCAAAAGTGGCATTGAGAGTGAAGTTGTGACCAGGCTTCTCCGTGTAAGTCTGGTCTCCTTCAAAGTCATGAACCGCTGTGCGAACAATGTCCCCAGCTTTTTTGTCAGGACAGACAGCATCAACGGTATGTCCTACCATCTGCAACCCTTGGAACGGAACCATCACTTCGTAGTCTTCTACAAAGTCACCTACGAGCATTAAGATTTGCTTTCCGGCCATGTTATTACTCCTGTGGTTTGAATCGGAATAGCTCTTGACCAATCTTAATGTATCAAGGTTCTGACGTTGTTCGCGTAGCGTGGCCTTTTGGCCAAGGTTGTCTGTCAGAATGTAGAATGTAGAATGCAGAATGTAGAATGTAGAATGCAGAATGCAGAATGCAGAATGCAGAATGTAGAATTCTTAATTCTTAATTCTTAATTCTTAATTCTTAATTCTTAATTCTTAATTCTTAATTCTTAATTCTTAATTCTTAATTCTACATTCTTAATTCAAAAATTGGGATTTAGTGCTCCAACCAAACCGCTAAATCTGTTACTGTCTCAAAATCCAACAACGCTTCACTCAATTCCTCCAATCGAGTAATCGATAATCCCTCAATCTGCTGTTGGAGCACAGGGTCAAGTAAACCTAACCTCAGGGTTAGCTGACGCATCACAATTAATACCGCTTCCTCCTGCTTTCCGCGCTGGAGTCCCTGCTGGAGTCCCTTTTGGACTCCCTTTTGGATAATATCTTGATAGGTGACTGATTCTTCCATAACTTCCTCCCTTAACAATCGACGAACTAATTCTTGATCAAACCGCAAACCAGCCAGTACATCCACACAAGCTGCTAGGTTTCCCCGTAATGGTTTTTCTTCAAT
>NZ_JAAHGN010000313.1:0-7288 GCF_010672485.1 Moorena sp. SIO2C4
GGCTGTTGGCGCACTGGCGCTGACAATTGCGGCTGGCTGTTATCTGACCCTGCCGCACTGGTCGCTGCGAGCCGAGCTGGTGCCGCATATACAAGCCTACCTTCTGGGCACGTGCTGGAGTCTGCCGGCTTTCGCGCTGACAGTTGCCTGTCGCAATGCCTTTGAGGCCATCCCTTCACTTATACACTTCAAGCCCAATTTTTTCCACAAAATGCATAGGGTCGGATAGTTACCAGATAGGTAAGAGTAAGATTTGGTTCCCTTGTCGGCGGAGATTGCTAGGATGCATCTCACTTTGCTTTTTGACCCTGTGGTGCGTTACGGGGCCGACTATCCCAACCCTGGCGCTCGAGCCGAAAATTAGGGCAAGTGGTGCGTTACGGGGCCGACTATCCCAACCCTGGCTACGAGGCGAAAAATAACGGCAAGTCCGCCCCTAACGCACCCTACGCACCCTACGCACCTATTGCCTATTGCCTATTGCCTATTGCCTATTGCCTATTGCCTATTGCTACTCCCTACTCCCTCATGAAAACCAGCTTAGCCAAATACTGGACACTCAATTATATTAATCGTTTGGGTCAACATCAAACTAAACCCATAGAAAAGGCTAAGGAGTTTATCAGTGCCCAAGCTCTTACCTTGTCTACAGGTGAAGACACCATAGACCAAGCCCTGATTAGCAGACTGTGGGAACGTTATCATAGCCAAGACGAGGACCTTGAGCTCGCTGAGGTTTGTCTACGTTGTTTAGTTTCTCAGCAAATCAAGGAGGTTTGTTATCAGTTAGTAGAGCAATTTGGTCAGCAGCATAATTTTACCATGGATGACCTAATGCCATTAGTACTTGACCGTTATCATGAGGGCGATCAAGGCCATAAACTAGATGAAAATAAGTCTCTAATTACCTATACTTTAAAAACCTTTGACCCAGATAAAAGTAGCTTATTTGCCTGGACAAAGAGACTGGTTAAAACCAATAAGGAGGTAAAACGATTTTTACTATACTATGGAATTGAGCAGGTAACCGATTGGTTATTACTCAAACAAACCACTCCTGGTAAACTACACCGGATTATATCGGAGTTTCATCAGCTAACTGCTCAGGAAATTAACCACTATCGTGAGTTATTAGAAAGTTATCAAAGGATTTATGTAAGTCAACTGCAAGCAGAGCGTAATCAAATTAACCAACAACGACAACAACAAGGCTTAGGTAAACTCACAACTCCCTACCCAATTCCTACCAAAGAGCAATTACAGCTGATAGGTAAACTATCTCCAGAAGCAGTGCTTACTGAGTTACAAACCTTAGCTCAGCTAATTCGAGACTATAAACGGAATCATGGCCGGAATGTGCCCACTCAAGCTTTAGGAAAATTTGAGCATCAATTAGCAGCTGATGATACAAGTAATAATCAGGAAGAAAACGAAGTATTAGCTGCCTATGACCAATTACTACAGGATTGTTTAACTACCGCTATTCAAGACGTTATTCAAAACCGAGTTACTTATCTAAGTCGTCAACAAAAGCCAAAACATCAGCAATTTTTAGAAGCCCTAGATTTATTTCACTGTCACCATGTCACTATGACTAAGATTGCTGCCCAAATTGGCTTCACTGCTCAATATCAAGTCAGTCGCTTGCTAGACCTGAAAGCTTTTCGGGCTGATATTGCTAGACGCACTTCCGTAAGATTACATCACCAACTAGTGGAGTTAGGCCAAGCCTACGCTTCTGCACAAGAGGTTAAGGAATTAGACAAACGAATTAGTCAGTTTGTAGAGGAAGCAATTAACCAGATTATGACTGCAGCTAGGAAGGAGACTTTTGTTAAAAACCAATACAAACTCTCTAGTAATTTTTCTCGCACCTTATGTGAATTATTGAACAAGGGAGTGGGGAGTCGGGAATCGGGAATCGGGAATCGGGAGTCGGGAGAAGAAAAAGGGAGTAGGGAGTAGGGAGAAGAAAGTTAAATGGACGTCATATAGCCATTTGCAGATAAGTTAATTATGAAAATGAGACAAAAAAGATAAAGTCCACTTCTTAATTGGCAATAATAAATAACTTAGCTTGAATGCCAACTTTTATTACCGACTCCCGACTCCCGACTCCCGATTCCCGATTCCCGATTCCCGATTCCCTACTCCCTACTCCCTATTATTACTCAACTAAAAATGCTAAATACATCTACAGAACTGATTTCATTTCCAGCATTAACCGAAACCCTAACGCTGGAATTAGAACAACAACAAAAAGCCCTGGATATAGCTAACCAGATGGCAGAAAAATCAGGAATATTAGCTATCTATCTCCAAGAATTAGCCTTACTAGTGTTTGAAGATTGGCTGGAAAAACGGGAGCCAAGTTTACGGGTAGAACGGGCAGCTAATGGGTTAGGATACTCGGAATTATCTCAAGCTATTGCTAAAGCTATTAATGCTGTGTGTAATCTACGAGTAGGAGATTTTAAGATTTGCCTTATTCCTAGCTTGGGATTTAGTGACCCGTTGGTAAATCTGCCTCAAGGGATTGTTACTATTCCCCAATTTACTGCTCATTTTTATGTGGTGATTGCCATTGATGATGACTTAGGTATTGCTGGGATTAAAGGCGTAAATCGATACGACCAGCTAGTCAAAGATATTAGTAATCTAGCTGTTGGCTCTGATCATAATTACGAGCTCCCTTTATCTAGGTTTACTATGAGTGGAGACGACTTACTACTGGATTTACAATGTCTATCTCCTGAGGAAATTCCTTTACCAGAGATACCACAGCGCGAGCCTAATTATGTTAGAGACGTAATCGAAATCCTGAATCAACGAGCGATTAATGTGGGACAATGGTTATATAATCAAATTGATGACCTAGCTCAAGAGTTATCTTGGCAGCTATTACCAGCACCTTCCCCAGCATTGCGGTTTCGTCCTACCCCAGCCCAAGAATTAGCTGAGATTATAACTATTATTGATATCGAAATTCCTGCTGCCGCTGTTCGTAGTTATCGAGATTTTCAACTAGCTGGAATTCCACTGCGCCTTTATGCTGTAACTTGGCAATTACCCCAGTCTGAACCAGAGGGAGATTGGACTATAGTGCTAATCCTGGGAGCTAGCCCAGGTAATACTCCACCTTCGGGGATAAAATTGCGTATTACTGACTTTACCATGGTCTTGGATCAACAGGAATTTACCACTGATGATGACTATTTATTTACTCAGTTTGTGGGAGCTAATCATGAAAAGTTTCTAGCTACAATTACCACTGCTGAGGAAACAGTACAAACCTCGATGTTGTTTGAATTTAAAGGGAGTAGGGAGTAGGGAGGTAAGCTATCAGCTATCAGCTATGAGTTATCAGCTATCAGCTATCAGCTATCAGCTATCAGCTATGAGTTATCAGCTATCAGCTATCAGCTATCAGCTATCAGTTATCAGCTATCAGCTATCAGCTATCAGCTATCAGCTATCAGCTATCAGCTATCAGCTATCAGCCATTGGCCGTAGGCCAAGCTACACCGAAAAGCTTTTGAATAAAATAAGCTGACGGCTGACCACTGACTGCTGACTGCTGACTGCTGACTGCTGACTGCTGACCGCTGACTGCTGACCACTGACCGCTGACCGCTGACCACTGACCGCTGACTGCTGACTACTATAAGTAACATGAAAAGTAAAATTTTTCACCTTAAAGTCATCAAAATCAAGTCAGGTTGTAACTTTGAGTTATCTTGGGAAAACGGTAAGACTATTGCTGCCATAGTAGATTATCCTCAAGACCTTGATCAAGGTTACCAAGACTGGAAATATGCTTACATTAATTGTTACAAAAATTTGCGAGGTAAAGTCCCAAAAAGTGGTAGACTTACAGTTAAGAAGGATCCAGCTGCCCTGTTGCGGGAAGCAGAAGCTAGGTTTTTATCAATATTTCATAATTGGTTACGGGATGGAGAGTTATATGAAATTCGTGAGGAAATTGCTAAGGCAGCTACGGATTCGTCTATTAATCGTCGGTATTGGGTTGATATTCTCCTCACCTGTAATTGTCCTGAATTAACTCGCTTACCTTGGGAAGCTTGGGAAATTAGTACTACTACTAGGACGAATTTATCGGGATTCGGAACTATCCGGATTGCTCGGGTTTCTAATACTATCCATGCTGGGATTAGTCATGATAAAATTATTCCTTCAATCCGTCGCCGAGCCAGAGTTTTGGCTATCTTGGGTGATGAAAAAGGATTAGACTTTGAAGAAGACCGCAAGGCGTTAGCTCACCTGTCTAAGCTAGCTGACATAAAATTTATTGGTTGGCAACCAGGAAAAGACTCTACTAGTCTTAAGCAGGAAATTGTTAAGGAAATTGCTAATCCTAGGGGTTGGGATATTTTATTCTTTGCTGGACATAGTAATGAAACTGCCTGTACTGGTGGAGAATTACATATTGCTCCTGATGCTTCTCTAGGAATTAATGAGATTCAACAATCCCTCCAACAAGGGATAGCTAATGGCCTGAAGTTTGCTATTTTTAATTCTTGTGATGGTATCTCGATTGCGGAATCCCTAATTGCTTTAGGGTTACCTCAAGTGGCGGTGATGGCAGAACCTATTCACAATCAGGTGGCTCAAGTTTTTATTGTCCAGTTTCTCAACAGTTTGGCTGAGTATAAGGATGTCCATGAAGCCCTAAGGGATGCTTGTGCTTTTCTTAAAGACCAACAAAATCTTACCTATCCTTCTGCTTACTTAATCCCTACCTTATTTCGCCATCCCCAATCAGTACTGTTTCGCTTGGAACCATTCGGTTTAGGGCACAGTCTCAGAAATTGGTTGCCCACTAAGAAGGAAGCCCTGTGGTTATCGGCATGGTTAACCGTTAGTTTAATCCCGGATTGTCAGGATTTACTGTTAGAATCTCGTCTATTGTTACAGGCTGGTTACCGTCAGGTTACTCAGCAGGTGGAGTGGCAAGCTAATCCTTCTCCAGTTAAGTCTCCAGTTCGGTTAGTTCAAATTGATAACAAGTCTCTTGAACAGGACAAGGTTAAATTGGTTGATGGCAGGTATATGGATTATGGTTACTTAGCAAGTATTTTAGATAAATTAGTTACCAGTAATGCTAGCATAATTGGATTTGATTATATCTTAGATCAAGACCAACAACAGCCCGATAATAGTAAACAGTTACAGCAATCAGTTAATGAAGCGATTAAAAATAATACCTGGTTAGTTTGGGCAGCAATTGAAGCTGATCATCCTGCTGATTATCAGGGAGTGAGTGATAAAATCGCTAACCTCAATCAAACCATGGAGGGAGATATTACAACCTATGATTGGTATGTGGAGTTACCTAGCAATAATTGTGATAAACGTTGTCCGTTTAGCTATTTACTAGTTCTTTCCTATTGTTTACGTGATCAAGATTCCGGCACTACTCAATTAGCTATGGGATTACCTGAGCTTCAAGACAGTAATCAGGAATTTAGGACTTCAGTGATTGATTGGGTTAATGGTGCCCATACACAAGCCCATACACAAGCCCATACACAAGCCCATACACAAGTGGCTTGGTTGGGGAGGGTCAAACGTCCTGCGATCGCATATTTCTTAGAATGGTTTCAACCGATTATTGACTATTCCCTGCCTCCAGAGCAGGTTTATCAAAGAATTTCTGCTTGTGAGTTATTAGGCACCTGTTCTGAAGATGCTCTAGCTGATGATATCAGCCTTAACCAGACCATTGTGATTGTTGCTTCAGGAGGATATCAACAAGCAGGAATTGATCAAGAAGGGGAAGATAATCATCTGCTTCCCCTTCCGGTCGCCTTCTGGCGTAGTTCACAGGGTTGGCAAGACTGGTTCGATAGCAAACCATCATTTACTGGTGGTGAAGCCCATAGTTACATTGCCCACCATCTTTTTTCCCAGCATCTGGTGATACCAATTCCTAATGCTTTGATGATTTTGCTAACCGCTGTTTTAGGTAAGGGATTTAGGTTAATTAAACAGAATTCTCCGGAGCAACAGCAATGGTGGTTTAGCAATATAGATAACGCTTGGTTGCTTTATTGGTTAGTTTATTGCTTGGTTTCACTACAAGTTTATATCTCCTTAAAGGTGCTGCTACCTACTTTGATGCCTTTAGTAGTGTTTAGTACCTATAGCGTTACGAAAAGGGAGTAGGGAGTAGGGAGTAGGGAGTAGGGAGTAGGGAGTAGGGAGTAGGGAGTAGGGAGTAGGGAACAATATAGCAATTATTATACTATTACAAAGCTTATCCTGTTAAGGCAAAAGGCAAAAGGCAAAAGGCAAAAGGCAAAAGGCAAAAGTAAATAATAGTTTACTGTAATCAGCTCAAATATACCGTTTTTCATAACTATCATGTACACAATATTTTTTACCAATTTCCGATTCCATATTCCCGATTACCGATTCCCAAAAAACCAATAATTTGTACTTTACCCAATTGAAAAATACTGTATTATGATTAAATTAATCCAAAACAAATCAACCCTGGCACTAACAGTGGTCGTGCTAGTCTGTTCTTCTGCACTGCCCCTTGATGCCATAGTAAAAAGACCTCAGTCTGGTCAGAATTTATCCCAGTTTAAAGGCCAGCTAGTTACCTTAAAATGGGGTGATATCTGGGATATATTGCGACGTGACAAAGGTAAAGGGGGCTCAAGAGGGAGCTCAAGATATGATAATCCTATCGAGCAAACTCTCTGCATGCTCACCCCTGGTCAACTACCAGATCGTGACCCAAATTCTAATCATAAAGGAAGCTTAGAAATTTGGAGTGAGCAACCCCTATTCCTATGGCAAGGAGAAATGAAAGGTATTGAGGTGCGTGAGTATCGTACTGAAAAACAATTGTGGGAGCAACCGTTAGAGCCTACTACTAATAGTATCCTTTATCAAGGGGAGCCTTTAAAACCAGGTAAAGATTACTATTGGCGGAATACAATTCCTTTAGAACAACTTCCTACTAAGAGAAGTTTTCGTCTAATGGATGACGAAAAGCGTAATCAAATCACCACTGACTTAAATGAATTAGAAAGTAACCTGAAAGCTGAAGATGCCAGTGCTGATAAGATTGCTCTGAAACGAATTAACTATTTCATAGACAAACAACTTTGGTCAGATGCATTACGGGAAATTTATCTGATGCCTAATCCTCCGGCTGAGGTAACTGATCTTATTGATAAGATTAACAATAAGGCTCATGATTTTTGTAAGAAGGAGCGTGAATAGCAAGTAGGGTGGGGCCACAAAAAAGGTGTCG
>NZ_JAAHGN010000314.1:0-7267 GCF_010672485.1 Moorena sp. SIO2C4
TGATCCCCCCCAATCCTTCACAAGTTTGGATCCCCCCCAATCCTTCACAAGTTTGGATCCCCCCCAACCCCCCTTAATAAGGGGGGAGAATAAATCGATTGAGAAGCCCTTAACAAGTTTGGATCCCCCCCAACCCCCCTTAACAAGGGGGGAGAAGGAGAGGGAGAAGGAATGGATTGAGACATTAGTGCGATCGCATTTTATCGAGAACTGGGAAGCTACCGATCAACCGGAACACTTGAAGACCATACGCGATCGCATTCTTTGTAATGAGCAACGGGCTGCCTATTTGTTGGAATTGTATCAGCAGGTGTGGCAGCAGGGGGAAGTTGTTGCTAATAACAGTTTTGAAGAGGGCAAGTTACAGTTATCTGGGTTAGTGGTCAAGCACAGACTTGGAACCTCTCCAGTGCTTAAAGTCTATAACCCGATCTACCGTGAAGTCTTTAATCAGGAGTGGATTAAGCAAGAATTAGCCCAGTTACGTCCCTATTCCGAAGCCTTTAGGGCTTGGGTGGCCTCGGATTGTCAGGATCAGTCACTGTTGTTGCGGGGTCAAACTCTAAAGAATGCTCAAGCCTGGGCAAAGGGTAAGAATTTAAGTTATTTAGATCAGCAGTTTCTGGCAGCAAGTGAGAAAAAGCAGATAGAGGAGCAAATTGCTCAAAAAGAACGAGATGCGGAATTAGAGAGAGAGAGGAAAGATAGGGAAGCAACCCAGAAGAGAAATCTGGTACTAACTGAGGCGAATCGGAAAGCCAAAGGGCAGATGCGGTTCGGATTAGGTGTCTTAATTTTAGCGTTATTGGGAGCTGGGATTTCTGGAATACTAACAGTAATTCTATTGGTAAACGCGAATCGCCAGGTTGATTCTGCCAAGATAGAACTTAACCAGGTAAAGCAAGAATTTCAAAATGTCTCGCAGCTATCTGAAGTAGCTGGAAAACTTTACAAAGCCAATAAGCGCTCTCAGGCAGAAAGAGCCTGGAAAAAAGCAGCTCTGTCCTTTGAGATTCAAGACTATGAACTCAAACAAGCCATGCTGCTGAGCAATATTGCTATTGCCTATCAGCAACTTGAACAGTTTGATCAGGCAAATAAGGCAGTTTCAGAAAGTTTGAAACTATTAGCCAATGCAGATAATAGAAACTCTCTAGATCACTCAGCTCTTCTTGCCCAATCTTTAAATGCCCAAGCTCGTTTACTCGCAGCTCAAGGAGATACTCAAAGAGCGTCGTCTGCTTACGCCAAAGCTTTTGATACTATCCAATCCTTAGGTAGGGATTTAACTAGGATAAATCCAGCTATACGGGTTTCTTTTGGAGAAATTGTAGAGAGTGTTTATCAGGGGTTTATCGGGTCACTTTTGGATTCTGAGGAAACTGGCTCTAACCAGCAAAATCTCAGAAAAGTTCGTCAGGTTATTGAATCTCTCCATTTGACTGAACTCAATAACTTCCGTGAGATAGTTCCTTTGAATCCTAATCTCATCCAAATTGACCAAATTGATTCCCAAGCAGCAGTAATCTATCCTATTCTTTTGGAAGACCGCTTGGAAGTAATTCTTCACTTGCCCGGTCAACCCTTGCACCGCTACTCAACACCTTTATCTGCAGAAGAAGTTGAGGAAACGCTTAGCAGTTTTAAAGAGGCAGTGCGAATCGTGCATAGACGTTTATGGCGTAGATTCTCCCCAAAAATTTACGAATTGCTGATTAAACCAGCAGAAACTAAGTTAGCTAAAAGCAACATCAAGACTATCGTATTTGTGCCCAATAGTAGGCTAGGAAATATTCCCATGGCAGCTCTCCACGATGGCGAGCAGTATTTAGTAGAAAAATATGCCATTGCTGTGACCCCCGCTTTACAGAGTCTAGAGCCTCAGCCCCAGAAACAAAAACCTTTAAAAGCTTTGATTGCTGGAGTTTCTGAATCCCGCCAAGGCTATTCACCATTACCCTTTGTTGAGGTGGAGGTAAAAAAAATTAGCTCAATGATACCAAGTTCAATCCTACTTAATCAGGACTTCACTGGTAAAGCCCTGGAAAACGCACTTAACTCCTCTTACTTCCCTATAGTTCACTTGGCAACCAATGGAGAGTTTTCTTCAGAAGATACATTTATATTGGCTTGGGACAAAAAAATTACAGCCAAGGAATTTGAGAAGTTACTGCATTCAAAAAAACACAAAAAATCCAATCCCATTGAATTACTCGTCCTCAGTACTTGTGAAATTGCTCAAGGGAATAATCAAACACCTTTTGGATTTGCGGGAGTAGCCCTAAGGTCTAAAATACGAAGTATTGTCGGCACTCTGGCGTCTGTTGACGACCAATCCACTGCTGAGCTGATGGTTCAGTTTTACCAAGAATTTACTCAACGGAACGTTACTAAAGCTGAAGCCCTGCGCCGTGCTCAGTTAAGTATGTTAAAAAAGTATGAATTCAGTCATCCCTATTACTGGGCACACTTTGTTATAATCGGTGACTGGCGCTAAGGGGCTATGACGTAGCGCGAACAGCCGTCAGCCGTCAGCCGTCAGCTAAAAGCTCACGCTACTTGAAAAGTCGCAAACCGCTAGAAGATATTATTAAATTAAAAAACTAGAATTTCATGAAAACATTTACTGCAATTGTTGAGCGAGATTTAGATAGCAATCTCTACGTTGGTTATATTCCAGGATTTAAAGGCGCACATTCTCAGGGAGAAACCTTAGACGAGTTAAAGGAAAATTTGCGAGAAGTAATTGAAATGCTGCTAGAAGATGAAAATTTAACCTTTGAAACAGAATTTGTCGGTACACAACAAATTGTAGTCTGATAGTTACAGCATTTTTCATAACTATTAGGTGCGCTTGACCCATTAAGAATTAAATTCGCCACGGGTCGCACCTGACGTACACAGAATTTTTTCACTCTTGCCTCTTGCCTCTTGCCTCTTGCCTCTTGCCTCTTGCCTCTTGCCTCTTCCCTGCTCCCTAAAACGTAGAAATTTGTACCTCACCGAATTGAAAACCGCTGTAAGTACCAATAACTAGAATAGAAGAAACTCTGTTGTGCGGGAAGCAACTAAATCATGACATTCGCCACCACAGCTGTTGAAACTAATCCGATTGTGCTGAGGATGCCCCCGGCACTGGAGATGGATGATGACCAATTTTTTGAATTTTGTCAGGTTAACCGAGAATTACGTATTGAGCGGACATCAGAGGGAGAAATAATTGTTATGCCCCCAACAGGAGGTGAAACCGGAAAACGTAATCTAAGTATAGGTGGTCAGTTGTGGACTTGGGTGGAACAGGACGGTACAGGAGTAGGTTTTGACTCATCCACTGGTTTCAAACTTCCCAATGGTGCAGAACGTTCCCCTGATGCCTCTTGGGTAAAGTTAGAAAGATGGGAAGCCCTAACACCTCAACAAAGGCAAAAATTTGCTCCCATATGCCCGGATTTTGTGATTGAATTGCGTTCCCCCACTGATAGGGTGAAAGATCTCAAGAACAAGATGGAGGAGTACAGGTCAAATGGCGCTAGCTTGGGGTGGTTGATTGACCCAAATAGTCGTCAGGTGTATATTTACCGTCCTGGGGTAGAAGTGGAACAGTTGGACAATCCGGCTACGGTCAAGGGTGATGAGTCGGTACTGCCTGGTTTCGTGCTGAAGCTGGATAAAATCTGGTAAGGGTAACGGATTAGCCTTGTCAACCCAAGCAGAGAAGCACAATCAGCCATCTGTGCTAGTTAATTGATGATCTTACTCAGGAATTTCCTCAATTCCAGAGAAAGGGTAATGATAAAACCGGATTGTAGAGCCCTGATGTTTTTGACTTCGAGCTCTTTTAGCGGTTCTAGAACCCAGTCACATTAAGTATGATCCACTGGATACTAACCACATTGCCTTGAGAGTCACAACAGACAGACACTGACATATCAACCGCTACAGGTTTACCTTGCCGTGGACACAATACCACTTGCCAGTCCTTGAGCTTTTGCAATTCCTGGAGCTGGTGGAGTTGGAGGTCGAACCGATTAGACTCAGCTTCACTGATAAAGCTCATCAGCGGTTTACCCACCAGATAATACTGCTGTACGTTTAGTAGACTAGCAGCTGCACTGTTTGCTTCTTGGATAATTCCTTGAGCATTGGTTACCAGGTAACCCTCCGGAGCCAATTCAAACAAATTATGGTAGTGTTGTTGCCGTGCTTGTAACACAGCGTAAGCCGCTTGCAAAGCCTCATACTTCTCGCTGAGTTCCTCAAAACCGGTAGAGAGTTCCTCTAGAGCAGCATAGAGCAGCTCCGGCTTTAGAGAGGATTGCTTAGGATCTAGTGATTCAATTTTGAGGCACTTTTGACCTGGAATCTGGTGCTTAGTAAAGTCAAAGCCTGGATTTGTGTTCAGTGAACTCAGAAGTGCTTTGAATACGGTATCGTCGTTTATATTCACTCGTATTTCTCCATCCACAGAGCAAGTCTAGGAACAATTGAGGCTGGACTACTCAATGGCCTTCTATTAAATCGTCCCCTAGGGTTCGCGAGTGTACTTGATGGTAGCAAATTTTTGTGGCAAAATCATGAAGCAAACGCCCAGAATTGGCTTTTAAACCACGCTTGCTCCGCAATATCTTTGCTTTTATTGATTTTTCTGTTGTCTCTATGGATGGCTCAGATCGGCTTTCCTCAATTAAAGTCCACCTTAGGGATTTGAGTTAAGGGGTAGCCCACTTCTGAATTAAACCACAATTATAGAGTATAGCACAAAAAAATGCAAGCCTTAGCAACGGTAGACCATGAAGGCTTTACGCCCCTAGACTAAAGGGAATTTAGAATGAGAATTTACAATCAGAATTTTTTGAGGGCTGCGATCGCATGCAAGCTCACGGAGTGATCTGAATCTGCCACCAAGTCTTTGAGTAAGGGTATTGATTTAAATTGAGCTAATTGTCCTAGGGACATGGCTAGAGTTTGTTTGATTTGGTGATCTTCGGTAGCCACTTGCCCTGATTGACAAAAGTCGATCAAAATCTCAGCGGCTTTGGGTTTCAAATAGTCTGACTCTACCATCCCCAGGACGCTAATGATTTCCCGACAGACTGGTGTGGGTGCCTCCCTCAGCACTGCTTGTAACTGTTGTAGGGAATTGGTAGTAAACTCCCAACTGAAAGCACGGACAATCTCGATTTGTAAACTGATTGGTGTAGCTGGTGACTGGAGTGCCTTAACTAACGCTTGATGGGCTTCCAAGGTAGCTAAACGCCCGAGTGCGATCGCAGCTTGGTGGCAAACCTCCAAATTCAGGTCATAAAGCAATGGTTTAATCCGCTTGACTAGATCTAAATCTGGCAACAGAGTGCGTAGTAACCCTAGACCAATCACCGCTTCTTTCCTCACCGCTGCCACTTGATCGCTTATGGCATTCAGGAGAACTGGAGTAATTGAGGGTGAGCGAAAATTACTGAGGGTTTCAATAGCAGTAGCCCGTATTTCCGAGCTGGGGTCATTAACCACACTCAGCAATGGCTCAATCACTTCCGGACGGTGAATATGAGCCAGGGCTTGCACTGCCAATAATCTGGCCTCTGGGGATTCTGGGAAACGGCTTAAAGCCGCCACCGCTGAAGTCCCAATGTTTGCCAGTGCCTCAGAAGCCATATAGGCTAACTCTTCATCCTCACCATCCTTCAGCAATTTGACTAGCACCATCACTACTGCCGGGTCATCAAACTGACCTAAGATCCGACCAGCAAACCAACGGACTTCCAAATCTAGTGCTTCATCTTCTAGGATGCTGATCACCGGAGCAATAACGGCTTTCCCCAGTTTTGGTAGCACCTTTACTAAAGCCCATTTTTCTTGAAAATCCCCACTCTTGAGCACCTGTAATCCCAGACTCAAAGCTAGCTGAAACTCTTCATCACTTAACCGCTGCTGTGTCTGACCATTTTTCCCTAAGGACAACTGCTGAAGATGGTGAGTGAGTAATGAAAAATTTTCCTGCTGTCCAGCAAGACTTGCTTGTTTTAAAATGTTCAGCATTGTTTAATCGTTGCCTCACGGCAATAAAAAATTAACTGCATCAAATTCACTGCATTGGACTACTATCTCGATCACACAGGAGACTGATCCGACGAACAGCTGATTTTCCAGCGTTACTTAATAATGGAATGATTTTAAGAGTCAGGTGCGCGCCTCCAAGGCCGCGAGCAATCCCTCGCGGCCTTGGGTCGCACCTGTGGAATGGGCATCAGGCGTGGAACTGGCATCTTGCCAGTTTCAATATATGTGTGGAACTGGCATCAAGCCAGTTCCACACATATATGTTCGGGCGGGCAGGATGCCCACTCTACTCCTATTAATTCGAAGATTCAGCAACGCCGAATATCGGACTCTAATTTAAGCGTTCTCCAACAAAAGCCTAATTATCAAATCCAAAATGTATTAAATGCAATATTTTGATGCATAATATAAAATTTTATAAATTCTTTGTAACAAAAGCTACGATGTTTCCCGATTGTGAAACCTATCGTTATATCTCGATATGGACTATTGATCTAATCACATCGACTTAGTCAGTGTTAGTCAGTGGGAACCTTACACAGTTAGACATCTTGAAAATCCTGCCTGGTGGGAGGTTATCTCCACTGGGCATCTACCTTTAGGGGATGTCAAACTCTCAACCTCAATGACTCCAACCCAAAAGTGGGTTGAAGTAAGTATAGGGGGCTCGGTGCCAAGCTAACAGTTAAATCCCATCTAAATCCCATCTAAATCCCATCTAAATCCTAGGGAGTGATATATAGCAATGTCTTTACAAGTCGAACTATTAGAACAAAGCTTTGATAAGGTTAAGCCTCGCGCTACAGAATTTGTAGCCAGCTTCTACGAAAATCTATTCACCGATTATCCAGCCGCCCAGCCTCTGTTCGATACCACAGACATGGTTGCGCAAAAGAAAAAACTGCTGGCTTCCTTGGTACTGGTAGTAGAAAATCTACGTAAACCAGATACCCTCAGTTCAGCCCTCAAAGGACTAGGAGCGAGACATGTTCAGTATGGAGCGCTGCCAGAACATTATCCATTAGTGGGCAATAGCCTCCTAAAAACCTTTGAGCAATACTTGGGGGCGGATTGGACACCAGAGGTCAAGCAAGCCTGGGTAGATGCCTACGGAGCCATTACCACCATCATGTTGGATGGTGCGGATTATTCCTCTGAAGAAGTGGAGTTAGATTCCCCAAAACCAGAGGCCACAAAACCCAGCCCCCAA
>NZ_JAAHGN010000315.1:0-7266 GCF_010672485.1 Moorena sp. SIO2C4
CCGTAAGATAGTGGAGCCTTTATGGTCGGCAGGCTATGCGGATGCATGGTTAAAACTTATTGAATAAGGCTCCACAATAAACAGGTTTCTATCCAGCGAAGGACGGGGCTTGAAACCCAAATTTTTTCGTCAACAATGTCGTGGGGTAGGGGCTGACGAACGGAAATGCTAGGTAGACTGTTTCTTGGCTCAGGGGTACTTGTGTAAACCTGTGAGGTTTGGTGGCTAATTTTGCTATTAGTGTTAATTGTCTGAATCATGACTAGCTCCTGTTGGTTAGTTTATCCGGCGAGAAGCCTCATGATTTTAGCGAGGCTTGTTTTGCATTATGGACAATGACATCAAGCTTCAACAGTACCCAATCAGGGTACTTTTTTGTTTGTGAGTAAGCCGTCAGCGGTCAGCGGTCAGCGGTCAGCCGTGAGCTAAAAGCTCACGCTACTTGAGGTGCTTATTTGATTCAAAAGCACCTCAAGTAGTGTGGCCACAGGCCAAGGCTGATAGCTGATAGCTGATAGCTGATAGCTGAATACTTAACTTATTAGGTACATTAAATTTTATTACCCCTACTCCCTATTCCCTACTCCCTACTCCCTGCTCCCTTAAAATAAAAATGCTATAAATGCGTGTTAGAACTCCTACTATTTTACAAATGGAAGCAGTCGAATGCGGAGCCGCTTCCTTAGCTATTATTCTTGCTTACTATAATCGCATTGTCCCGTTAGCTGAACTCCGGATTGAGTGTGGGGTTTCCCGTGATGGCAGCAAAGCTTCTAATGTGATTCTTGCTGCTAGAGGTTACGGAATGGTTGCAGATGGCTTTAAAGCAGAAGACCTAGAACAACTTCAAGAAGTATCTCCCCCCTACATTGTCTTTTGGCAGTTCAATCACTTCCTGGTCGTGGAAGGATTCAGCAAACATTGGGTATTCCTCAATGACCCCGCTACGGGTCCCCGCAGGGTGTCTTGGGAAGAATTTGATGAGGGGTTTACTGGGATTATCCTAGTAATGGAACCGGGACCGGAGTTTAACAAGGGGGGTCGTAAACCTAGTGTTATCTTAGCATTGATTGACCGTTTACAAGGTTCAGTTGGGGCAATTTTATACTGTATTTTGGCAGGATTTCTGTTAGTGCTGCCAGGATTAGCTATCCCAGTTTTCAGTCAGGTGTTTGTGGATGAGATTCTGGTAGAAAATCGCACGGAATGGCTGCGTCCCCTAATTTTGGGGATGATTATTACCACGGTGTTTCAAGGGATTCTGACCCTGCTGCGACTGCGCTATTTACGAAAGCTGAGGATTAAGCTGGCTGTCGGGATGTCCACTCGTTTCCTATGGCATATTCTGAGATTACCTGTGAGATTTTATGCTCAAAGATATGCCGGGGAAATTAGCAATCGTGCCAGTCTGAATAATAAAGTAGGTCAGGTGCTATCTGGACAATTGGCAACTACGGTGATTGATACGGTGATGATATTGTTCTACGCTGTGGTGATGTTGGCCTATGATGGAGTACTGACCTTAATTGGTATCTGTTTTTCCGCCATCAATGGCTTGGCCTTGCAGTGGGTAGCCAGACAGCGGGTGGATGCTAATATGCGCTTAGTCCAAGATTGGGGAAAAGCTGCGGGGGTAAGTATTGCAGCCCTCCAGAGTATGGAAACCTTGAAAGCATCAGCCTTGGAGTCGGATTTCTTTTCCCGCTGGTCTGGTTATTATGCCAAAGCTGCGATCGCTCAGCAAGAGTTGGAAGTCACAAACCAGATGTTGGGGGTTTTGCCCATATTACTTACCTCCTTAACCTCGATGTTGATCTTAGTGGTTGGGGGTTGGCGGGTGATGGATGGAAACCTCAGTATTGGGATGTTGGTGGCGTTTCAAAGTTTGATGATCAGTTTTCAACAACCTGTTAATACCTTGGTAGATTTCGGGAGTACCCTCCAGGAATTAGAAGGGGATTTGAATCGTTTAGATGATGTGTTGGGTAATTCCCTTGATTCGGAAGTGGAGACAAGACAAGTCAAAATTCAAAATTCAAAATTCAAAATTCAAAATGACGTAGACAGTGACATTACTGATTCCCGATTGCAAGGTTATGTGGAGTTACGGGATGTTACTTTTGGTTACTCCCATGTAGACCCGCCCTTGATTGAGAACTTCAATCTATCCTTGCAACCAGGAGAAAGGGTGGCTTTAGTGGGTGCCAGTGGCTCGGGGAAATCTACCCTGGCTAAACTGATCTGTGGACTTTATCAACCTTGGGAAGGGGAGATTCTCTTGGATGGGACTCCTAGAAGGGAAATTCCGCGAGAGGTCTTGGCCAGTTCTTTATCTCTGGTGGAACAGGATATCTTTCTGTTTGGCGGGACGGTGCGGGATAATTTGACCTTATGGAATGCTACAGTAACCGATCAGCAATTAGTCCAAGCTTGTCAAGATGCGGTTATCCATGAAGCAGTCATGGCAATTCCGGGGGGATATGACGGGGAATTGCTGGAAGGGGGTGTGAATTTAAGTGGGGGACAGCGACAACGGTTGGAAATTGCCCGGGCATTGGTGAAAAATCCAGCAATTTTGGTGATGGATGAAGCAACGTCTGCTTTAGATGCCCAGACAGAACAAATGATTGTGTCAAATTTGCGATCGCGTCAGTGTAGTTGTATTTTGGTAGCCCACCGCCTGAGTACGATTCGGGATTGTGATCAGATTATTGTGCTGGAAGGGGGTAAGGTAGTGCAGCGGGGAACTCATGAGGAATTGTGGGAGGAAGGGGGAGTGTATGAGCAGTTGATTCGTTCAGAAGGTTGATTGCTTAGGTTACCAATTATTTTTGTTTAACTTAACAGTATGACCTTGATTTTGTTGGTAGTAGTAAATAAGTAGTGATTTTAGCTCCTGTTACCTTGAGCAGACTGTAGCTAAACCACTACATCGTTACCACAGGTGCGACCTGTGGTGAATTTAATTCTTAATCCGGAAAGCGCACCTATACCCTTTTATTTTTTCAGCGTGTTGGACTCAAAGCATTATCCTGTTTTACCAAAAACGATAGGTGTAACTCGTGTTACTCCAGCCCCCCCAACTTAGTCCACCAACTAAGCTATCCAATTCCTGTTCTGAGAGTTTAGAGGGTTGAGGTTTGGAGGGAGTAATTGGCTGAATTGCGGGTTCCTGAGATTGAAAATTGTTTCTTTTTAACTTCATAGTCTGAGCTTGGTTTCGTTTTTTTTATCTGTTGAACTAACCTTAATTATTTATTTATCATTATTTAATATTTCAGTCAATAGGTATATTTAAGATATTTGGTTGTTCATCACATTTTATGCTAAATTTTTAGCCGTAAATATTGTGCGATAAACTATAAGGGATTTGGCAACAGATACAAACCAAAACCCAAAAAACAAACCCCCAACAAGTGCCACTGGGGCAGCAAGCTACTTGCTTTCCTATGACGAATTAAATTACGGGGTTGCACCTCTGGGTGATGCTTCATGATCTGATCTAGATAGTGAATCCAATCTGTACCATTGTGGCAGTTTCAAAACTGCCCTACTGATCAGTGTAGGAAGTTACTCATAGCTATACACTGATTAGTGTAGGAAGTATGTCAAAGCTGACTTACTAAATCAAAGGTGATTTAAATGGCTAGAATCAAAATAGAAGAACTGACCGATAAATCAACCAAAGACTCATCAGGAAGGGGTAACACCTTATTGGCCTTGACTGACGACGAGTTAAGCAAGGTGTGCGGTGGTTTTATAGCTGGCGGCAATAAACGTCTTGATTCGTTAAATGCAAATGTGTCGTAGTGGTAAAGATGTAGTGGTTTGCTACGGTCTGATCAAGGTAACGGGAGCTAAAATCACTACTTGTGTACCACTACCCACTACATGTTTATCACTACCGACTATGCAGTTCATGTAGGGTGGGCAGTGCACCAGACAGATAATGAAGCTTGCAAACCGCGTTGGTAGGCACTGCCCACCCTACGATTAATCACTCATACCTCGTCAATAATTATCGAAGTTATGACGACTTAAACGGATCAAATCCTGGGCTAGCGGACGCTTTCCTGAAGCCCTCAATTATTACTTCGGGATAATCTTTTTCTTTTACGCAGAGAAAAGATTTTTTGTAAAAAATATTTACATAAGGATTTCGATAATCTGAGGAATAGCATCAGTAATGGCTGATCCTAAGAGTTCATTAACCTCAATTTTGATAAAATTCAGTAGGCTATCATATTTCCCTGTCCCATGACAGAAAAAGCCCTGAGGGAACTCGCCTCAATCCTCAATCCCACCGCCGACATCCCCGAAGGAGAAACCCCGCTGTTAATTGCTGTAGGTGCTATCGGCAAAGCTTTAGGGATAACCATTCGTCCTGCTGCTAAATCAGAAAATGCCAATACCCTAGACGCGATCGCACGGGCTTCCGGTTTCCGCACCCGTCGAGTCACCCTCACTGGTAACTGGTGGAAAACAGATTGTGGTCCCCTGCTGGCTTTTACTAAGGAAGAAAATCAACCAGTCGCTCTGCTACCGCTCAAAGCCACCAAGTATGAAATCCTTGACCCAGTCGAGTTGACCCGCACCCCCCTCAACCGTAACACTGCCACAACAATTGCTGCCATTGCCTATACCTTTTATCGGCCTTTACCCGATAAAGAGATTACAGTCTGGGATATTCTCCAATTTACGATCAGAGGTCGTGCTCCAGACTTGCTGAAAATCCTGGGAGTGGGAGTAGTTGCAACGTTATTCGGGATGTTGACACCACAAATTACTGGTATTCTGATCGACTCTGCCATTCCCGACGCTAAACGCCAATTATTAATCCAAATGGGTTTGGGATTGTTAGCCGCTAGCTTTGGGGTGATGATATTCCAATTGGCTCAAAGTTTTGTGATCCTGAGATGGCAAACCAAAGTCAGTTATGATACTCAAGCCGCCCTTTGGGATAGATTGCTCAAACTCAAACCCGCCTTTTTCCGCCAGTATTCCACAGGGGATTTACACAATCGGGTTTCCGCTGTTAATCAGATTCGTGATCGACTTAGCGGTAGCATTTTGCGAACCCTATTTACCAGTTTATTTTCGTTGCTAAATCTAGGACTATTGATAGTCTACAGTTTTCCTCTGGCATTCGTTGCGATCGCTATCGCTTTAGTAGCAGTAATTATTACTACCCTATCCGGTATGATTACCAGGCGGAAAATGCGTCCCCTCCAGCAGCTTTCAGGAGAAATCTTTGGACTAACAGTGCAGTTAATTGGTGGCATCTCGAAATTACGAGTTGCTGCTGCTGAATCAGAGGCGTTTGCTTGCTGGGCGAAAAAATACACTCAGCAGGTAAAACTGATATTGAGTACCCAGTTAGTGGAAGACTTACTAACTGCGTTTAATGTAATGTTACCAGCAGTAAGTTCCATGCTGCTGTTTGGATTTACTGTTGCTTTAATGGCACAGTCCGTAGGGGAAACAGGATTATCTACTGGTACATTTCTGGCATTTAATACTGCCTTCGGTACCTTTATCACCAGCGCCACCCGATTAAGCAACACTCTGATTGATAGTTTAGATATCAGTATTTTATGGGAACGCGCCCAACCAATTTTACAGACAAAGCCAGAAGTTGATGCTGATAAGTACCATCCCGGCAGGCTTTCAGGTCAACTGAAATTAAACCAGGTTTGCTTTCGTTACCGCCAGGATAGTCCTTTAGTTTTAGATAAAATTACCCTAGACGCGAAAGCTGGAGAATTTATTGCTATTGTCGGTCCCTCGGGGAGTGGTAAATCCACTATCATGCGGTTGCTGTTGGGATTTGAAACTCCCGAAGCGGGAGCAATCTTTTATGATGGCAAAGATTTATCGGGATTAGATATTGCAGCGGTCAGGCGACAGTTAGGGGTAGTGCTGCAAAATGGGCGGATTATGAGTGGTTCAATTTGGGAAAACATTGCTGGGGGGGCAATTGTTACCCAAGATAAAGCTCTGGAAGCGTTGCAGATGGCGGGATTAGCTGAGGATATTCAAGCCATGCCCATGGGGATACATACTATTATTTCCGAAGGGGGTGGGAATCTTTCTGGAGGACAGCGACAACGGTTATTTATTGCCCGCGCTTTGGTACACAAACCCCAGATTTTGTTGTTTGATGAAGCGACTTCAGCTTTGGATAATCGCACCCAAGCAATTGTTACTAATAGTTTAGAAAAATTGGGGGTAACTCGCATAGTAATTGCCCATCGTTTGAGTACTATTCGTCATGCTGATAGGATTTATGTGTTGCATGGTGGGAAGATAGTACAGCAGGGAAGTTTTGAAGAATTGGCAGCAGTTGAGGGGTTGTTTGCTGATTTGATGGCGCGACAGATGGTGTGAAGGGAATAGGGAGTAGGGAATCGGGAATCGGGAATCGGGAATCGGGAATCGGGAATCGGGAAAAAATCCTACTTATAGTTGCGTAGGGTGCGTTAGGGGGGCCTCATTTTCCGCCTCGTAGCCAGGGTTTGGAGGACCCGCCCCGTAACGCACCACTGTGTCAAACAGCAAAAATGAGATGCACCCGTAGGGAGTAGGGAATAGGGAATAGGGAACAGGGAACAGAGAAGAGCGAATAGGGAATAGGGATGCGCTGCATCAAGACAGGGAATCAACGTCAAAGAAGAGTGTACCTCATAAGTGCGAGAAACGCTATAAGCTTTCTCAATCTGCGAAAGACGTTTGCTACCAAATGGAAACTATAATCAAACAGGTATAAATTTACTTACAAAGTCAAGTCATCGGTATGCCCACCGTTGACAACCTAGATCCAAACGCTATAACTAAACGCTATAACTGTGTGGAAGATAAATAATTTGGTCTTGATATTCGCTTTCAAAAGATGCCTCAGCTAGAAAAACCAACTCATCAAGATTTTCTCCCATACTTAACTTGGTGTTGAGAATAAAGATTCCTGGTATGTGATTCCCTTCTGCAATATAATCAGCTAAATGGGTAGGCATAGATTTACGATTATTTGTTACCAGCACAAAACCATGCTCATCACACCATTTCAGAATTTGTGGGTCTAAGGTTCCTCTTGCAGGAGTATTCGGTTCACCAACAACCCACATCACCAAATCAGGATAATTCCGGGTCAATTGGATTTTGTAAGCAGGATTGACATTTTCATCCAATAGATATTTGAGAGTCATCAGCTTTTTTCATTACTTTTCGTTCTGCTCTCAACTTCCGCAATCGCAGCGCAGAGGTGGAGGG
>NZ_JAAHGN010000316.1:0-7231 GCF_010672485.1 Moorena sp. SIO2C4
GGGCACACCGGAACTTATATCAACGCTCGGGGAGACTCGACCTCTACTCTTCCTGGTTCCGACCTGGTTGAGCAAGTTGGCTCGCTGAACCGAGAATCCCCCGATTTCTAATCGTGGGGAGTGTCAAAATGACGAAAATACCGATTGTGCCAGCTAGGGTGCGGAATGTCGGTTAAAGAAGAGTGCGTAGTGGCGTGGCAAGCTTAAAATAGTGCAATAGATTTTTGAGTAAAAGCCTTTAAAAATCAGGCGTAGGGTGCGTTAGGGGCGGGCGAGCCCTGATTTTTCGCTTCTTCGCCCCTGGTTGAAACAGCCCGCACCGTAACGCACCATCAGAAGGTTGAAGGTTGAAGGTGTAGGGTGCGTTAGGGGCGGGCGAGCTCTGATTTTTCGCCTCTTCGTCCCTTGTTGAAATAGCCCGCACCGTAACGCACCATCAGGTCAAACAGCTTTTAGGAGATGCACCCTATCCAGAACTTAGTGCGATCGCATAAGCGCGGAAGCTTCGCTTCCGGAGCATAGCGTGACCTACGGTCAATCGCCTAGCGTGGCCTACGGTCAATCGCCTTTTTGGGAACTCTATAAGTGTAACCATATTGAGAAAGTAGCCATGACTAAGCAACAAAGTGTATTGTTCACCCTAGCGGTCGCAGCAGCGGGAGCTAATCTATCTTCTACTATTGGCGGTGTGGGATTAGTCGGGGGGTTTGGTGGCGTGGGCATTGGTCCGACCACGATGACAGGTCTAGGAGCAATAACTGGGGTTGCTGCTTATGGCGCTGTTAGGGCGATACGGGAAGGGGATCTTATTGCCATTGGGGCAGTGGCACTGGGAGCGGTTACAGGGGCTGGTATCTCTGCCACAGTAGGTGGTATGGGATTGAGTTTTGGGGGGACAGCCACCGGGGTTGATATCTCTTCGATGGCTGCTGCTGGTGGAGTCGTTGGACTTGGTATTTATGGCTTAGCAAAAATGTTCTCTGAAAATCAGAGCAAAGAACCTGTTACTGAAACCTTTGACCGAATCGAAGCAGCAATCTCTTATCAGGAAGCTTATAACGAGGCAATGATGGAGCTAGATCCAATCTTAGCTGACATAGCCTTGAAACAAAAGTTTAGTGATCTAGAAGTTGAGGACGAATTACAAGCGCTTAAAGCAAACCTTTTGGGGGAAAATCAGTCTAAACCAACAGAAAAAGTAAGCAATGCTGAGCTTTCATCGAAACAAAGGTTTAAGAATCTAGACGTTGATAAAGAATTACAAGCGGTTAAAGCCAAACTTAATAAGTTAATAACTGTTAAATCACATCAACATTGGAAATGTAATACTATTCTCAAAGGACATATAGGAAACGTTAATTCCGTTGCTCTCAGTCGTAATAGTGATATTATTGCCAGTGGTGGTGATGATAGAACTGTAAAACTATGGGATTTAACAACGGTAAAATGCATTTACACGTTCTTCGGACAAGGAGGAGAAGTTCAAGCAGTAAACATTAGCCCCAATGGAGAGATGCTGATTGCTGGTGGCTTTGATAACGTGATTACCAGTTGGAAATTACGGACAAAAACGTTATCTGGCATCTTCAATAAACCAAATTCTCCTTTCAGTCATGGAGCCGTGGTTTCGGATCTTGCTTTTAGCCAAAATGGTAAAATCCTGATCAGTGCTAGTGGTGATGAGACCATCGCAGTTTGGGATAGCTTGACCGAAAAAATCTAAGGGCGCAAGCCCCTGAATTCTATTCATGGGGTTAGCCTTTTAAAGTTACCGTAAGAATAGTGGAGCCTTTATAGGCGACAGGCTATGCATAGAAAAGTTAAAACTTATTGATTAAGGCTCCACTATTCTAAGGTTTCGTCTTTTGAGGGAATTTATTCCCTGATCAATAGACATCGACTATAATAATAAGTAAATCCAACAAACTAAGGAGGTGATCAAAGGTGTTAGTAATGGAGTTCAAAGCTATTCTAAAAGAACCCCAAAAAGTGGCTATAAATGAAGCTATAAGGACAGCTAAGTTTGTCCGAAACAAAGTGCTGCGTTTTTGGATGGACAATCGCGGAATTTGCAAAAAAGAACTATACCGTTACAACACCCAGTTAAGGGACGAATTCAAGTTTGTCAAAGAGCTTAATAGTCACGCCTGTCAAGCATCGGTTGAAAACGTAGAGCGGGCTATCAAAAGATTTTTTGATAATTGTAAAAAAAAGGTTACCGGCAAGAAAGGCTATCCCAAATTCAAAAAGCATTCCCGGTCTGTTGAGTACAAGCAATCTGGGTGGAAGTTGTCGCCAGATAAAAAATCTATCAATTTCACAGACAAAAAAGGGATCGGTAAGGTCAAGCTTAAGGGCACCTGGGACTTATGGCGTTTCGACCAGAAGCTGATTAAACGGGTTCGCATTGTTCAGAGATCTGATGGTTATTATGTTCAGTTTTGTGTAAAACTAGATAACTCAGAGCAACTAGAGGCCACTGGCTTTACCGTCGGGTTAGATGTAGGGCTAAAAGAGTTTTATACCGACTCTGATGGATACTCTGAACCCAACCCTAGATTCTACAGAAAAGGCGAGAAGCGCTTAAAGTTTTATCAGCGTCGAGTTTCTCGGAAAAATAAAGGCTCAACTAACAGAAAGAAAGCGATTAATAAACTAGGTAGGACACACCTCAAAATAAGTAGACAACGTGAAGAACATGCCAAGAGACTGGCACGTTGCGTAATCCGGTCTAACGATCTGGTCGCCTATGAAGATTTGAGGATTAAAAATCTGGTTAAAAACCATTGTCTTGCCAAGTCTATTAACGACGCAGGTTGGTATCAGTTCCGGGAATGGCTGGAATATTTTGGTCAAAAGTTTGGGCGGATAACTGTTGCAGTAAATCCAGCTTATACAAGCCAGAATTGTTCTAACTGTGGTGAAGTGGTTAAGAAGTCGCTATCGACTAGAACCCATGTCTGCGAATGTGGATGTCAATTAGATCGACAAACATAGAGTCTTTCATCTGTGTATTCTGATTTCTCAAGCTTCCCCTCCCTAAGTTGTTGCTCAAGTCATTGAGTGGGGTTATCTTAGAACGGAATTGTACTCACAGTATGAGTGTCATTATTTGCTAAGGCTCATAATTGAAAGATGTTCAGACCCAAATTCTGGATCAAGATAGGTTTTGTCGAACAGATAGGAGAATTTTTGGCGAAATTTAGAACTAAACCGGCTCCTAACACGGTATTTACTACTGTATTTCTAGGTTTATCTTTAGTTTTAGTCGCCTGTGCCCCCAAAGGTAGAGAAAGTAAAAGCAATACGGTTACTATCCTGGGAGTAATGACAGGGGAAGGGGAGCAAATCATCGAACAGATACTAGAACCCTTCACTAAAGAAACGGGTATCAAGGTGGTGTATGAAGCCAGTAGTGATTTCGCCACCCTCCTACCTGTGTTGGTGGAATCTGGAAATGCTCCCGATCTTGCCATGTTCCCTCAACCGGGTTTGATGGCTGACTTTGCTAGGGAAGGTCAACTGGTCCCTCTAGATACCTTCATGGACAAATCCCAGTTATCTGCTGCTTATTCTCAAAACTGGCTAGATTTGGCAACTGTCGATAGTAAAGTATACGGGGTGTGGATTAGGGCGGCGGTCAAAAGCTTAGTTTGGTACAATCGAGCTGCGTTTAAGGCAGCTGGTTACAAAATCCCTAACACCTGGAATGAAATGATGGCACTGTCCGATCAGATTGTGGCAGATGGCGGTGTCCCTTGGTGCATCGGAATAGAAAGCGGTGCGGCTACAGGATGGGTTGGTACCGACTGGATTGAGGATATTATGTTGCGCACGGTTGGTGGGGAAGTGTATGACCAGTGGGTTGCTCACAACATTCCCTTTAATCACCCAGCGGTTAAGAATGCTTTTGAGCAGTTTGGCAACATTGCCCTTAATCCTAAGTATGTGTTTGGTGGTAGTGTTGGTATTATTAGCACTCCATTTGGTGACGCAGCCACACCCTTATTTGATAACCCCCCAGTTTGCTATCTGCATCGCCAAGCTAGCTTTATTACTAGCTTCTTACCTAAAGATGTAGCCCTAGATAAGGATGTGAGTATCTTTCTGTTACCGGGTATTAAACAGGAATTGGGAGTGCCAGTGTTAGTGTCTGGTATTGCGACTGCTATGTTTAAGGATACTCCAGAAGCACGGAAGTTGATGGAGTATTTATCAACTGCCCAACCCCATACTATCTGGGCAAGTCAGGGAGATTATGTTTCACCCCATAAACAGGTTAGTTTGGATGCTTACCCCAATCACATTCTTAAACGTCAAGCGGAAATCTTAGCCAATGCGGATATGGTGCGCTTCGATGGTTCGGATATGATGCCAGGAGCCGTGGGTACCGGGACATTCTGGAGTGGCATTGTTGATTATATTGGTGGGACAGATGTGGATACAGTTCTGAAAACTATTGAGGAAAGTTGGCCAGATTAAGTATGAGGAATTAGGGATTAGTCATTGTCAAAAAAAATATTTATTTAAAATCGCCTTCTAATGTTACTTTAGCAGAATTGCCTGGGAAATCTGTAACTATAAGATACTGAAATCAAATTAAGTCAGTTATTCGCAACCATTTAGCGAAAGGGACAATAGTGCCGTTTAGGCATTAATTACGATTAAATATCTGAGTACAATATCAGCACTTGCGCTTCGCTCCGCTGTAACGGCAATCCCTTGGGGTGTAAGCAGGAAGGATATAGTAGGATGTCAGTGACTACTATAAATTTGGCGTTGCTGAATATTTGGGTACTGTATAGTTGGAGCAGTTACCGATTACCGATTACCGATTACCTTTGGATCTTCCATAATTGAGGAACACCGTAAGTTTAGGATTCCCCCTTTAGGCCAAACTCAAGTTTAAATAAGAAATAAGCTATGGATACTAGTCAGATTGATAAATTTGTTTCCTATTGCCAAGGTGAACAGCCACAAAGTGAAGAAGATATGAGACGTTTTTTTATAGGGGTTATTGGTTTTCCCTATGATAAGGAACTTCTATTACAGGCATATCTATTTTTCAATATAAACTCATTATTTCCAACCTGTAGTCAGCTCATCCTGTTTGAAAAGGCTCTAATCCAAGACTATACAAATTTAGGCAAAGTGGATTTTGTTTATCTTAGTAAAAACAAAAAAATATTTTTAATTGAAACAAAATATATTGATACTGAAGCAACAGTAAAACACGAAAGAACTAGAAGAAATAAGCATAGAAATAAGGTAGTGGAACAAGTCATTGATTGGAAATACAAATTGAGGGATTATTGGAATATATCAACTAACCAAATTAATTGTGGAGTATTTACAACCGATCCACAAGTAGGTGATCGTGCAAGGAGCACTGACATTATCGCTAAATCAATATCTATCTATGAACTGGAACGGTGGCAAAAAAATTATAAATTTTATAAATTAGACCATGGCAAGAAACGGGATTCGGTGAGAGATATATATGAGGTGATCAAGTGATCAAGTGATCAGGTGATGAAGTGATGAGGCAATGAAGGATGGTATTGTTCAAAATTGTTACTTTCATTCTCGCCGTTGTCATAGGCTGTGCTGGGGTGATGGCTTTGTTATATGGCATGAATGGCTTGGTAAATCAGCTACCCAATAAAACGCGATTGACCTTGGCCAAAAGGCCACGCTACGCGAACGGTCACGCTACGCGAAAGCATTTTATGGCTTGGGTATACTTAGCCCCTGCTTTAGCATTACTAACCGCTTACCTGATTCTGCCCACCCTCAATACTATCTATATCAGCTTCTTGGATAAGCGATCGCAAAATTTTGTGGGACTGGACAATTACATCTTTGCCTTTACCAACCCTACTATGCTAATCGCTTTTCGTAACAATGTCCTTTGGTTGGTATTGGTAACAGGGTTTAGTGTAGGATTGGGTTTAATTATTGCGGTGCTGGTGGATCGGGTACGCTATGAACCGGTAGCCAAGTCCATAATCTTTATGCCCATGGCAATTTCCTTTGTGGGGGCTAGCGTGATTTGGCGATTTATCTATGCTTTTCGTCCAGCTGGATCAGAACAAATTGGCTTACTCAATGGCATTATTACCCGTTTAGGATTTGAGCCTGTAGGTTGGTTAGTGGAGCGCGAACTTAATAATTATGCTCTGATTGTGATTATGATTTGGTTGCAGACAGGGTTTTGCTTGATTTTGCTCTCTGCTGCAATCAAAGGTATCCCCAAAGATATTATCGAAGCTGCACGGATAGATGGAGCTAGTGAGTGGCAAATCTTCTGGACAATTACTATTCCGATGATACGAGGGACTATTGCTGTGGTTGTGACTACTGTAGTAATAGCGGTGCTGAAAGTCTTTGATATTGTCTGGGTGATGACCGGTGGTAATCAAAATACGGAAGTGATTGCGTCTCGTATGATTAAGGAAATGTTCAATTATCGGAACTTTGGACGAGGTAGTGCGATCGCAGTTATTTTATTACTAGTTATTATTCCAGTTATGATTAGCAATATCCGTCGATTTCGAGAGCAGGAGAACAGCCGTTGATAGTAATATATAATTATTATTTGAATTGTGAACATACTCCCGCTTGGGAAAGGCAAGAGGCAAGAGGCAAGAGGCAAGAGTTAATCAAGTAGCGATGCAGCAAGGGAACAGGTGAGCCAGTGAGGCCAAAGGGGATTTCCCCCATTCGCGACTGCATCAAGACATAGAAGGATTTTGGTTAAGGTCAAAAACGGTAATTATGATTTATTATTTCTAATTGATTTAGAAATGCTATAGTATTCAGATTAAAGTTAAAATTTGATTCTGATGGCGTCACCGAGTTAAGCAACTGTTCTAGCTATGGTTGAAATTCTATAAGGCTTGGGGTGATGCGATCGCATCTTGCCCAGTTGTTTTGCCCAGTTGTTTTGCCCAGTTGTTTTGCCCAGTTGTTTAACCACTGCTGTTGTGGGATTGGTTGCACAAAGCGCTTATCTTGGAAAAAAATCGACTATTCCAGACATGACTTTAACCCAGCTATGGTACCAAAACCGCTCTTTGTAGCAAAATCCCAACATCTACAGCAATTCTTCTGGAAAATCCCGATTCATCTGACCCTGATTATCATCTCTTTGATCTGGACTCTACCCACTGTTGGCTTGTTCATTAGTTCCCTACGCTACCGAGATGATGTGCTCAAAACCGGTTGGTCG
>NZ_JAAHGN010000317.1:0-7226 GCF_010672485.1 Moorena sp. SIO2C4
TCATAGGGGAAGAGGATGGGGAGCAAAAAAATACACTAATAGTTTTGGCAATAGTTTTGGCTGTGACTTCGTGAAATTTTAATAAAGATTGCTCAGAAGTCCACATGTTTCAAAAATTCTAGGTCGATAATGGTTCTATAAACTAATGATTCCCCTAGTAATTAGCCGACTAAACTATCCGGATTAACGAGTCTAATGACTGAAAACTGGAGTGAACAAGAGACAAAAACTATCAGTAGAGGTGCATCCAGATAATAAATGATTAGGCGTTTTCAGGATGTTATTGATTTTGGGTTTGCATTTTCCTAATAGCCTAATCTCGACCCTGCAATGTTTGTAGGGTCATTATTATGAATTGATAGTGATTTTACAATGCCCGTTAGTTTGTCTCAATTGCTGGGCATCTTAGTGAGTAAGTCCTGGTAAATTGGTCACTCAATTTGGTCACTCAATTTGGATAGTAGGCTGACACACTGGGCTGTTAGTCTGTGAACTTCATTCGATAAATCTTTGAGGAGTAAAGTAGAAACATCATGTTTGACTGCATAATCGTTGGTGCGGGACCGGCTGGTGGAACTGCTGCTTATCACCTGGCTAAAGGTGGAAAGTCTGTGGTGGTTCTAGAAAAAGAATCCTTACCCCGGTACAAGGCTTGTAGTGGGGCGGTTTCCCCACAAGTGCAACAGTGGTTTGATTTCGACTTTACACCTGCCATATCTCTGAAAGCTGAGAGTGTACGCTACACCTGGAAAATGGATGACCCAGTAGAAGTGAAACTGGACACTCAAGAACCGGTTTGGATGGTGCAACGGGATGTTTTCGATCACTATCTCATCCAACAAGCCCAAAAACAAGGTGCTGAAATTCGAGATAATACAGCAGTTACAGGGGTGGAGTTTAAGGGAGACCACTGGCAGGTCAACACTGTCAATGGGACTGTTGAAGGTCGCTACGTGATTGCAGCTGACGGTGCTACTGGACCGATGGCAAAATGGTTGGGATTCAAAGAACGTAAGTCACGTCTGGCATTAGCCCTAGAGGTGCCCAAATCGGAAACCAATAGTACCGAGATCCATTTTGACTTTGGTCAGGTCAAAAATGGCTTTATCTGGAATATTCCTAAAGCCGAAGGCTACTCCATTGGTCTTGGCTCCTTACGGGGTGGTGACCTGAAAGACATCGAAAAGATAGTCAAAGGTTATGCGGAGAAATCCGGCTTAGACCTGAGTAGCTGTAAACAGCACGAAGGTGCCATCTGCGTCTGGGAACGTGAGGAGAAGCTGCATACACAAAATGCTGTATTAGCTGGGGAAGCTGCTTGTGTGGTGGATCCCATGACTGCTGAGGGAATTCGACCCTCCATGTTCAGTGGCATGAAAGCAGCTGAGGCCATTCAACAAGCTTTGGCAGGTCAAGCCGATGCCTTAGAAAACTATACCCAGGTGATGCAGCAAGAACGGGGAACTGATATGAGTTGGGCTGCTAAGCTCGCTGGTGCGTTCTACAGCTTTCCCGGAATTGGGTACAAAGTCGGCGTTAAAAAACCCGTTGCTACTCAAATCATGCTCAACATTCTGTGTGGGCAATTACGCTACTCCGAAGTAGTAAATCGTGCCATGAAGCGCTTGAACCCATTAAGCGGGGGATAATGGTGATAGGATAATTAATTTTGTCTGGTATCTTATCACATAAATAGTTGGGGTTGTTGAGGGTGGACACTTGACTGTCAACCCTCAACCCTCAACAGATAATACCATTAATGTCGGGTAAAAATGACCATACTTGACCCCACCACAGGACTACGGGCAAGTAACGTTCCCTCTAAGTCAGTAATTTCCAACTTGTTAAAGTCTAATTGTTGAGACTGACTCAGCATCCTTTGAGCTAAGGTATTCTGCTGAGCATCGTTGAGTTGGTACCACTCATCACTGACCTTGACCAAGAGCATACTTCTGAGAAAGTTCGCCTCAATTGCTTGAATCAGGTCATTACCGTACTGAGCGGTAATAGCCGCAATTTGATTTTGAATTGCGACAATCAGGCTTTGTTCAGGAGTTAACTCTGGTGTGGGTATGGGTTCCGATTCCACAAATTTTGATTCCTGAGGAACTTCCAAATTTTGTGGAGAATTAATGGTATCAGCAGGAACTTGTGCCACCTGTGCTGGTGTCTTTGGTAGAAGCGCTAGTGTTGTCCATAGAATGACTACTACTACGCTTGCGATCGCACCAGTCAACATCCAATCAGACAGTTTTTCATTCCAAGCTGCCGGTAGCAAGGAGCGGACTTTTTTTAAGGTGCCATCCCACAACCGGCCAAGAGTACTAAGAATCGGCAGCAAGCGATTCATTAATCCAGACTTAGGCTGAGAAGACGATAACTTTCCCTTGCCAGTGGTCTGAGGCGATTGACTTGTTGTTTCCAAGCTGTCTTTGGATTTATCTGTCACTGATGGTGTCGGCGGCGTTTGCATTGGTTGATCATTTGCCGCTTCTGGCTGCTGTTTTTGCTCTTCTGACATTGTACTTCCTCCCAGGCAGCGCCATTTTTTGATTCAATCGATTGACACTCCTCCCTACTCACTATATGCGGACCAACATGTGTAGGTACTGACACAGACTTCTTGACCATTTTCCCACAAAGAACGAGCATTCTTGACTGGGGTAGTGCGGGGGGACAGCAACTGTTGTTTTCCTTTACTGCCGTGCTATATCCTCTAGCCTATTAGGAATTTAGATAAGATTTCCTAATCGAGCAATGGTCAACTTGCTTACCAGAAATGCAATGTTCTATCACTACCTATTTATCACTACCCTCATAATGTTAATGGGAAATTGAACAGGTATTATACCCACTCAATTTCCCAGTATCAAAGCTCAGTCTTCAAGGTAGGAGGGCGGAGATATTCGTGATTCCGTTATACCGCAGCAAAGTAAACCTTTGATTTAACAGGGTCAGGGTTCATAGTTTTGTCACCTGGTTGCCAGCCTGCTGGGCAAACTTCATCGGGATGAGCTTGAACGTATTGAATCGCTTTCAAGGTACGCAGGGTTTCGTCAACGCTACGACCAAAGGAGAGGTTATTGACAGTAGCATGCTGGATTATGCCCTCCTTGTCCATGATGAATAAACCACGTAAGGCAATACCAGCTTCCGGGTCAAGAACGTTGTAATCTGTGCTGATGTCTTTTTTGATATCAGAAACCAGAGGATAAGCTAGATCGCCTACACCTCCATCCTTGCGGTCAGTCTGAATCCAAGCCAGGTGAGAGAATTCACTGTCAACAGAGACGCCAAGGACTTCGGTGCCTAGTTCTTTGAATTCTTCAAAGCGATCGCTAAATGCAGTAATTTCGGTAGGGCAAACAAATGTGAAGTCTAGGGGATAGAAAAACAGAACGACGTATTTACCACGATAGTCAGACAGTTTAATTGTCTTGAACTCTTGCTCGAATACAGCAGTGGCCGTGAAGTCGGGAGCCAGTTGGCCTACCCGGAGACATCCTTCTGTCGTAGTCATGTCGTTATTCTCCTTATAGTGTCTAGGGTGTCAGTTGGCTACAGATTGCTGATCAAGTGGTGGTCACCTCAAACCTTGCTACCCATACTATTTCTCAAAGTGCTGGCTAAAAAGATACATCTTGAGAGGGAGTTCATGGATAAGAAAATGATCTAACCAATATCCCATGTCCATGCCGAGACCATGACATGATCTGTAACCTACCACACAAATGGTATCAAATCTAATTGATTATTTACGAACCTTTACAATTAGATCATAGTCATAACGATTTTGATTAGTAGGCTTTCCTTCAGGTGCGACCCGTGGCGAATTTAATTCTTAATGGTAAGAGCGCATATAAGTATCCAGTATTAGGAAATATTTGATGGAGCTTTATCGTTGATCCTTCCCAATTACTCTTTTACACTTTATTCTTCATGCTTTATAATTTACTCCTAACCCTTCATGCTTCAAGAATACTCAATTCCAACAGGGTTACCTCCCAAACCAATCGCGGCTGAGCATAACTGAGCAGGTATCGCCGAGCTTGCTCTAGCTTTTTAATCATCTCTGGTTGAGTGTGTGATTGCCAGTAGCAGTGTTGTAAATACTTCACTAACCAAAGCTGAGTGTGGGTATCCAGGTTGTTGTCAATTTCCTTTGCCAGTGCTAATGCTTGACGGGATGTGTGGGGTAACTGGGTAAGTTGGGTGAGTAAGTTTGGGGGCATGGCTTTGAGTTGCTCAAAAGCAGCGATCGCTTCCCCCGGACTTCCCTGGGCAATAGCGAGTACTGATGGTTCCTGTAAAATCTGTTGATGACCGGTTTGCCACAGCACTGTTGTCATAGTTTCGGGCCCCAGCCGAGAAAATGGAATCCGCTGACAGCGAGACACTAGGGTCGGCAACAAAGATTCAGTGTTAGGTGCGATCACTATCAACGTAGCGTTTCCCGGTTCTTCGAGAGTCTTCAGCAAACCATTGGCTGCTGGCTCTGCCATAGTTTCTGCTTGCTCTAGTACCACCACCTTACGTGATGCTTCTAGAGGAGAATTACTCAGAAACCGAGCAATTTCCCGAATTTGTTCCAACCGAATTTGGGGGGGTGCCTGACGCTGAATTCCTTTTTGGACAGCTTCTGTAGCAGACACCAGTGTACCATTCTGGAGATAGGTTGGCTCTACCCACAATACATCTGGGTGATTGCCCTGAATCAGTCGTTTTTTAATTGAGACTTGCCCATCAGCTGGGATACCTTGACCAAACAACTGTTCAATAAAAGCCCGTGCTACCAGACTCCGCCCCACCCCAGATGGACCAGCAAACAGGTAGGCAGGGGCAATGCGGTTAGTTGTAATTGCTCCGTTCAATAATGCGATCGCTTGGTCTTGCCCTAGGATAAAATCGAACGCTCCTGGAACCATGTTCTCAACCGTTCACCCAAAATCTTCTGAATGGCATTATGCACCTCCTCCTCACTGTAGCTAGCATCTACCCGAACAATCCGATCGGGATTTTGTTGATACAACTCCTGAAATCCCTGCTGCACTCGTCGGTGAAATGCTAAGTCAGCTTGCTCCATGCGGTCAACGGTTCCCCGCTGTCGCGCCCGTTCCAGACCAATTTCGACATCAATATCTAGCCACAGGGTGAGGTCACTTTCCAGTCCACCGGTAGCAATTTGATTAAGCTCCTCGATCAATTTCAAGTCAATACCTCGGCCATAACCCTGGTAGGCAATTGTGGAATCCGTGTAGCGATCGCATAAAATAATTGCTCCGTTGACCAACTGTGGCTTAATCAACTCTTCAACATGTTCAGCCCGATCAGCAGCATAGAGTAAAAGTTCAGCCCGAGGGTGAATCGGTGAGGAATCTCTATCTAGTAGCAGTTGGCGAACCTTAGCACCTAATAATGTTCCGCCCGGTTCTCTAGTGACTACAACGGGCATTGTTTGATTTCCCAAACAAACATTACCTAGACAGTCTTGTAAGCCACCAGCTCGAAGCCAATTTGAGCATCGCTGTAGTTGGGTAGTTTTACCACCACCTTCCACTCCCTCGAAAACAATTAGCTTACCCCTCAAGCCCAACTCCTGTACTAATCATCCCTAAATATCTTCATAGCCTACAGCTTAAACAATAGGTTGAACAAGCTCAGGCATTCAGCCGTACCCATTAGCGTGGGCTAAAATCACGCATCCCATAGCTGTGCTAATAAATACTGACGATATAAATCACAACTTGGCATGACGTGATTTCCGTCAAAGATGATCAAACCTAGATTCTTTAATCTATTGATTAAGATTGAATCTAACTCAACACCTCTATCGGTTTGAATCACCTTGTTGAAGAAAGTGGCTAACTCAGGATTTTGCCTAAGTCTAGTTAATTTTAGCAGCAGATGATCCCTATAAATTCCCTCTCCGGTAGGTGCTTGATCAAGAAGTTGTTCTAGGCTAAGGTTTTCGCAAGCCAAGTGATAGAGAGCAAGCTGCACTAATTTCGGATGTCCCCCCACCATAGCCATTAATTTCTCCCTAGCTTGACCTCTAAACCAATCGAGTCCATAAAGCTGGGCTAACTGCTGAATTTGTTGAAGGTTAAACTGGGGTAATTCAATGGGCAATCCTAAATTCGATAAATAGTCAGCGATTGTAACAGGAATATCAACTTCTGTGGAATAAGCAACCACAAGCCGCAGCTTTTGCCAAGGTTTCACGTGTTTGGCAGCCTCAGACCAAGATCGCAACAGAAGAAAAAAGTCAAGAGCTGTTTGCCTATGCTCAAGGAGCAAATTCATTTCATCCATCGCCAAAACTAGGGGGTGTTCAAGGGACTCTAAGATATGTCCTTGAAAAAAAGAGCTACAGCTTGCTTTGCTGCCGATGTCCTCATGCCAATACTCATCCAATTGCTTGGCAAGCACCAGTTGATTACATAGATTAGCACACAACCAACGTAATAACCGATCTAAATTACTTAAAATCGCTCTTTCTGCTTGGGCAAAATTAATCCATACTGTTCCGTAACCTAGGGATTTTGCCCGGTCTACTATCCGCAGCATCAAAGAGGTTTTACCGGTCTCTTTCGGGGATCTAATCAGGATTAGACTTCCGAGTTGTTCAATGGCTTGGTAAGCCATTTCTTCGACAACGGGACGTTTAATGTAAAACGCTGATGATAGGGGGACTACTCCAATGGGAAAGGTTGGGCATTGGCTCAAGGATTGGTAATATTGCTCGATTCGCTCTTGGTGTAAGGGACTCAGAGGAATGCTAGCTAAAACTGGTTTGAAGTTGCCCTTGGTGATTGGTTTGCCAAAAATCTTGCTGAGCAATAGCCATAACTTAGAAGCGATTCTCCTGAGATATTCACTACCGTAGTGTATCTCCTCCGCCATCTCGGTATAGGTTTTTTCTTCCCAAGCTTGGTACAGAATCCATTCCTGAAGGGAAGTCAATTTAGCGTACCCCATAACTGTGAGTACATCTATGAGCTGATCTACTGACATCGTCTTACTATGTGCACCTTTTGCTGATGGTCTTGAGTCAGAGATGACCAAAACCAAGGAAGATCAATTGTTTGAATAATTATAAGGAATATAGAGTGTTGATCATACCGATGAGGTACATTCAATTTTATTACCCCCTTGCGCGCGGGGATTCCTACTCCCTACTGCCTACTCCCTACTCCCTAAAACCCAGGACGAAAGTACCTCACCCA
>NZ_JAAHGN010000318.1:0-7220 GCF_010672485.1 Moorena sp. SIO2C4
GTTCAAGAAAACGAAAAAACTTTTCACAGAGTTCTGGATCTCTTGCACCAACTTTTATTTCTTTAGTAATTTCTGCTACAGCCTGTTTCCAGTAGGGGCGAATGCCTGGGGGGTCACTACGGTTACGATATAGCCGCTTGCTGATGATAGCATCTGCCGCATTCACCAGCTGAAAGACCTGAACAATGTAAGGAATTTTTTCACCACGCAACCCATCCGGATAACCAGTGCCATTCAGCCTCTCTTGGTGGGTACGCACTAAGAATGCAAACTCCTTCAAGAGCGGATGCTGGTTACAAATCAGTTCTGAAACTTCAGGATACTCCTTAACTTTTGTCCACTCCTTTTCTGTCAGCGGTCCTGTTTTGAACAGGATCTGATCGGGAATGCTAATTTTCCCTAAACCGTGGCAATAGCACAAAAAAACCAGCTGACGCATTGCTTCTGGCTCTAAGTTTAACCAGCGCCCAAAATGCATACACATAGTTCGCAGACGATAGCACCTTAAGCCAATGGGTACGTTGCGAGCCAACTGGATTTGTTCAAGGAAATTTAGGATATCGGCGTCCCCAGAACGAAGCATCAAACTTTGAAGTTGGTTTTGGTTTTAACAATTAAATTATCCCTATCTATTAGCTTACAGATGTGAATTTTTTATGAAGCTAATCCATTTGATTAAGTCTTTGTCCCATAGTGGTACTCTTTTAGAAGTAGTTAGAGACGTTAGTAAAATCCACTCCTATAGCAATCCTAAATCATTTGTAAAATCAGCAAAATCTGGGATTATTGCTGGGCAAGGGTTTTAGCGATTCGGCGAGGCCGACGCTATCGCGAACACTTTGGCCAATATATTTCACGAATCATATAGGACTGCTATAGCAAGAAATAAAACTGCAATAATACTACTTATTTAAAAGTAGCTAAATCCCGATTTTGGTTAGTTTTTCATGACCCTGAGTCAGTTTATTGAGTTGCGATCGCATAGTGAACTAACTCAACTAGTTTCTGACGCAATGTCTCTAGTCCAAGACGTTTACTAGCAGAAATAAAAACTCCTTGAGGAAATTCTTCTTTCGCTAACGCTAGGGTATCACTATCTACTTGGTCGATTTTATTAAAAACTACTAAAATCGGTCCTGGTGTAATAGGCATATCCCTCAGAATGCCCATTACAGAACGAATATGACTAGCCCAAGCTGAATGGGATAAATCCACTAAATGCAGCAAAGCATCTGCTTCTGTTACTTCTTCGAGGGTAGCCCGAAATGAATCTACTAAGGGTGGGGGTAACTCGTGAATAAACCCTACTGTATCGATCAATAGCATAGCGCTAGATTTACCCGTTACTGAGTCAATAATAGGTAAGCGTCGGGTAGTGGGATCAAGGGTAGCAAATAACTGGTCAGCGGTATAAACCTCAGCATTGGTTAGGGTATTCAACAGGGTAGATTTGCCGGCATTTGTATAACCAACGACCGCCACTGTCGGAACGTCCTGTTGCTGACGCCGCTGCCTTAACCTTGACCGATGAGCCTGTAATTGGTTTACTTCTTGTTGAAGTCGGGTAATTCGACGCTGAATGGAGCGGCGTTCGGTTTCCAGTTTGGTTTCACCCGGACCACGAGTACCAATACCACCCCCTAACCGGGACATCGCCTGACCCCGACCAGTAAGGCGAGGCAACATATATTCTAGTTGTGCCAGTTCCACCTGCAATTTACCAGCACGGGATTGAGCTCGTTGGGCGAAAATATCGAGAATCACTTCAGTACGGTCTACAACCCGAACACCAATTTGGGATTCTAGGTTGCGAGCTTGTGCTGGTGATAGGTCGCGGTCAAATACTACCAGATTAGCGGCTAGAGTTTGGGTAGTCAGGGCAATTTCCTCTACCTTACCGCTACCAACTACTGTTTGGGGATGGGGATGCGATCGCTTTTGCTGGATTACCCCTAATACTTCTCCACCAGCGGTTTCCACCAACCGCCCAATTTCTGCTAAGCCATCTTCAAATCGCTCTGGGCTGATTTTTTCAGTCATTAATCCTATAATCAGCACCCTATCTTGGTCAACATCGACTTGCTGAGCCACAAATTGCCTTCGAAACTCAGCTTCTAGCTCTTCGACCAATTCCTGGAAATCCTGCTTGGTCAGAATATCCAGACTCATGGGTGATGATACACTCCAATTTAGGAGTTGAGAGTCTACCTGATTGTTTCCTTCTGAGTTACTAGGAGGGAGTAAATGTGCGAGATAGGTTTCTTTGATATAACCTGTTGCTCCACCACCCCGCCTTATCATACCTGAGCCAGTAATCGTAAGTACCACCAATGCATCCAATCGCTGAATTGCCATAGCCGTGAGGGTAGATTCTCTGGGGATTTCTGATTTGAGCTGAGTGGCGATACAGCGAATCCCGCACAATCGTTCAGCACCGTAACGGGGCAATTCCAGGGGAGGAATTTTGGTCTGAGTAGGGGTACCTACAGCCACACGAATCACTTGTCCCCGGCGATTGATGTAGGTGCATAGGGGCTGTTGAATGTCTGTGCTAATGGCTGCAACACGTTGAGCAAACTCCGGCGTAGTCAAGTTATCGCTGGGTAAGCGTTGGTGATACAGCCGTTTTAGTTGCTTGAGCTGGCTAGGCTTAAGACCTTGAAGATTACCGTAGATAGTATCGATAGGCGCTACTGACCAGTAACCTGGTTTCCAAGACTACTTTATCTATTTTAAGACTTACCCAGTGAAACCAAAAATCCGGCTTTTGCCATGGTATAGGGTTATGGGGTGGGTGACCGGTTAACCGGGTGTGGCGAGCAAGGGGTGACAACAAAGCGTTAGGCAACATCAATTACCCACCAAGACCCTTAAAACCCGGTTTCTGGTGATAAATCAAAGCTCCTTGCTTGCATGGCTTTTACCTTTTAGATCAAATCGGGATAATTGCCCACATTTACGATATCCAGAACATTATCTTTCTTCCCCTGCACCCGAAGCTCCCCTGCACCCGAAGCTCCCCTCACCAGGAAGTAGGTTATTCAACCGGATTTGATATTATTGTGCCCTAGCCTACCTGTAAAACTAATACCGATTCACCAGCCCGAATCAAGGTTTTACCGATTGGCACCACCGCTAGACCATTGGTATAAGCAAGATTAATCAAATTACCAGAACTATGACTACCGCTGGCCAGATGAAATTCGTGGTTACCAGCTGCATCTAAACACAGTTGTCCCCACAGATAAGTTTCCCGGCCTCCACCGGCATGTAAGTCATTACATGCGATCGCTTTGACAAAAACTGGTTTGGAGACTTCCTCCGGTAAACCAGATAGTTTTAACAGTGCTGGTTTAACAAACCGCCAACAACTGACTAGTGCTGAAACGGGATTCCCAGGTAGACCAAAGTACAGTACTGGACGTTTTAAACACGAGGGAGTACTAGAAAGGTCACTGTCTTCTGGGGAATTAGGCAAGGGGGAGGTAAAAGTAGCAACAGTTAGGGGTTTACCGGGTTTAACCGCAACGGAGTGGATGTGAATCTCTGCTCCGAGCTGGGCTAAGATTTTGTCTACATAGTCATAATCCCCCACTGATACACCGCCAGTAGATAGAACCATATCTGCTTCGGATATAGCGTTTGCGATCGCATTTTTTAGATCGTCTGGCTGATCGCGCACAATCCCCATAGGTATGGGTACTCCCCCCAAGAGGGAGACAAAGGTACCCAAGGCATACTGATTAGAATCCACAATTTGACCAGGTTTTAGGGGTTGGTCAGGGGTTACTAGCTCGTTGCCAGTGGAAAAAATTGCCACCCGAGGACGCCGATACACTGTCAGTTGGTTACACTGAGCTGCAGCTAAGACGGCAATTTCTGGAGCACCAAGCCTAATTCCTGGTTTCATAAGACTGGTTTGGGCTTGGTAAAAAGATGCCCGATGACGGACAAAGGCTTGGGGTTGGGGAGCCTCCAAAATCATCACCTGATTGTCCTGGAGCTTGGTGTTTTCTTGCATCACCACCGTATCAGCTCCTTTTGGCATACAACCTCCAGTAAAAATCCGTGACGCTTGTCCCGGTTTGACTTCACATTGGGGTTGATATCCAGCAGGGATTTCTTCGACAATAGTTAAAACTACTGGTTGTTCGCGATTGCAGGATTGGACATCGCTATAACGCACGGCATACCCATCCATGGCTGAATTATCCCAGTGCGGAAAATCTAAGTTACTGGTCACTGTTGCTGCCAGAATTCTATTAGTAGCAGCGGATAGCTCTACCACCTGTGTTTCCAGCCGTGGGTCAAAGGGTTGAACCAAATTGAGAATGATTGACTCTGCTTCTTGAACTGGTAGCATTGCCTATTAAGTATCAAAGATGAACGATGTAGCACTATTGTATGAAGGACAAAGTGAAGGACTTGCGCTGTGGTGGGCGTGAAATCTTCCCTAATTATCCTCTTAATCAATGGTAGGTTTTAGCTTTCATCGGAAATTTCGATTCTGATTCGTTCATCTTCTGTTCCGACTCTTTCATCCACGAACAACTTTTAGCTTTCATCCCGTGACTAGATCAATTATCGATAGATTACGATTAGGGTTATCCGTAGGCATTGCCAAAACCGTCACCGCTCTGGTTCGGTTATTAAACCTAGGGGCAGCAAGTGTTCTGCCTGGAGCAATTGCCCGTCGTCTCCAGCCTCAAGTCCTGCCGTTACTATTAGCTCAGGTCAGACAAGGTGTCATTCTAATTGTTGGTACTAACGGTAAAACTACCACCTCTTTACTCCTGTGCACTATCCTTGAGAGCCAAGGTTGGCGAGTGGCTCACAATGGCACTGGGGCAAATTTGATTAATGGCTTAGTGACAGCACTCCTAGTTCATACCAATGGCATTGGTCAGTTGGATGCTGATTACGCCCTTTTGGAAGTGGATGAAAATGTGCTGCCCTTGGTATTGCTTGATTGTCAGCCTAAGTTCATTTTGGGCTTAAACCTGTTTCGTGACCAGCTCGATCGTTATGGGGAAGTGGATACGATTAGCCGTCGCTGGCAAAATGCGATCGCTCCGTTACCTCAGGAAACCGTTGTGGTTTTAAACGGGGATGACCCTACCCTGTCTTACCTAGGTCAACAGTTACCCCAGAGAGTCTTTTTCTTTGGGTTAAGTGAGCCAGATCTCTATCTTGATGAAATTCCCCATGCGGTTGACTCAATTTACTGCCCCAGTTGTGGACATCCCCTGGACTATGAGGGTGTTTATCTGTCCCATCTAGGAGACTATCACTGTCCTCAATGTGGCTTTAGTAAACCTCAACTCGCAGTCAATAGTAGCCAGTGGCCACAAATATTAATTGGTATCTATAACAAATACAATACATTGGCAGCGGGATTACTAGCCATAGAGATGGGAATTGACCGGGATACCATCTACAACAGTATTAAAACCTTCCGCGCTGCCTTTGGACGAGCAGAAGAATTAGTTGTGGATGGGAAGCAGGTTCGGATTCTGTTATCCAAAAATCCAGTAGGGATGAATGAAACGATTCGAGCTGTTAATGACTTGCAAAAACAAGGTGGAGCATCCACTAAGCTAGTGGTACTCAATGACCGAACCCCTGATGGCACAGATGTGTCTTGGATTTGGGATGTGGATACAGAAAAATTAGTGAACTCAGGGGGAACTGTGGTAGTCAGTGGCGATCGCGTTTATGATATGGCACTCCGTCTAGAATACAGCCAGAATCAAGACCAGAGTCAAGACCAGAATCAAGACCAGAATCAAGACCAGAATCAAGACCAGACTAATTGCGAATTGATTATTAAAGAAGATTTAGCAGAAGCGATCGCTACCGCTTTGGAACAAACTCCAGATCATGAAACCCTTCATATTTTGCCTACTTATTCTGCCATGTTGGAAGTGCGGGGACTTTTGACTGGGCGCAAAATTTTGTAGGTATTTTTAAGGGAGATAATTGGAAAGTTTATTAAGTCCTGACTCATTAAAAATTCTGCCAAAATAAATCTATACCCCCAGTAGGAGCCGATGAAGAAACCATGACTCAAAGTATTGACCCGGTTGTTTTACCTCCTCCTTTCCCAGATCACACCCAACTACCAGAATCAGATGGAAGTTTTGCCAAAAATTTTCATAAACATCCCCAAAGCATCTTACTTACAGATTCCATTGGACCAGTTTTACAGCAAATTCATCCCGATGGACACTATGCCATTGGACAAGACTGTGGTATCTATTGGCGAGAAACTGACCCACCCGAAAAAGGAGCAGAAGCTCCTGACTGGTTTTATGTTCCCAACGTTCCGCCTAAGTTAGATGGTGAAATTCGCCGTTCCTACGTTATATGGCGAGAATATATCGCTCCTTTAATTGCTCTTGAATTTGCCAGTGGGAACGGGGAAGAAGAACGAGACCAAACTCCTCTATCCCGAAGTGAGCAAGGAAAAGTCACTAAACCAGGCAAATTTTGGGTTTATGAGCAGATTATACGCATTGCCTATTACGGCATCTATGAAATCAAAACCGGTAACTTGGAGGTCTATGAATTCCTTAAAGGTTTCTATCACAAAATGAAGCCCAACGAGCGAGGTCATTATCCCATTGAACCATTAGGAATCGAATTGGGATTGTGGCAGGAAACCTATCAAAATCAAAACCAACTCTGGTTAAGGTGGTGGGATAACCAAGGTAATCTATTGCTGATTGGTAATGAGCGGGCTGAAGTGGAACATGCACGAGCTCAAAAAGCTGAACAGGCAATCTTCGAGGCTGTGCCCCGTTTCCTGAAGATGGGACTAACAGTGGAACAGGTGGCAGAAGCCCTTAGCTTGAGTGTAGAACAGGTACGAGAACAAGTTGAGGGTTGAATAACTGTAAAAAGTCATGAGCATTATTAAACAAACCACCGAATGGTTAGAAACCAACTGGGTTAATCCCGCCTATGGAGGTTTGCTTTTAGCAGGTATTGCCATCTGTTTCTTTGGCGCTGCCACCAATACAATGGCAGGATGGCTCTATGTGATCAGTGCGATTATTTTTGCCCTACTGGTAATTGCCGTTATCTTGCCAGTGCGATCGCTTAACCATCTATCAGTACGCCGACGTCCGATCTCACCGGTCAGTGTGGGAGACCAGTTAACCATTGAACTAGAAATCGAAAACCCCACCCTCGGACCTCAAAGCCTATTACAAATTCAG
>NZ_JAAHGN010000319.1:0-7213 GCF_010672485.1 Moorena sp. SIO2C4
TCTCACACCCTTTGTAAGCGATGCAGAGGTGCGACCCGTGGCGAATTTAATTCGCCAACGGAAAAAGCACCATTACGGTCTTGGGGGTTTCCCCCACTCGCTATTGCATCAAGAAGCGCAAGAGTTTGAGTTCTGAGTTCTGAGTTCTGAGTTCTGAGTTCTGAGTTCTGCTATATCAGCTATCAGCTATTAGCTATCAGCTATCAGCTATTGGCCAACGGCCAACGGCTGACGGCTGACAGCTGTTCGCGCAGCACCTCAAGTAGCGCATATGCTTACCTAATTACTATCGGGATTTGTGTAGGAATTGTGAGAATTTTTGATGCCATATTCCCTACTCCCTGTTCCCTACTCCCTGTTCCCTACTCCCAGATCCGCTGTTCCCTGTTGCCTGTTCCCTTTGCTATATAAGGCTATAGCAGTTCTCAATCGGGTCATGGGAGGGTCATAAATGATACCACAAGTCAGTGTAATTATTCCCGCCTATAATTGCGATCGCTATATTACCGAAGCAGTGGAAAGTGTGCTGAATCAAGAAGCCTGTTCCTATGAGGTAGTGGTCATTGATGATGGTTCAACAGACCAGACTCGATCAGTGTTGCAACCCTATCGCGGACGCATTCGTTACATTTATCAAGAAAACCAAGGAGTCTCCCTGGCCCGGAACCATGGCATTAAACTAGCCTTGGGTGAATTTGTCGCATTCCTCGATGCCGATGACTTTTTTCTGCCAGGTAAGTTAGCTGCCCAGTTAGCAGTGTTTAAAGCACAACCCCATCTGGGAATTGTCCATAGTGGTTGGTACCGTGTCGATTCCCAGGGTAAGCGACTAATGACAGTACGTCCATGGGAGAAAGTACCAGAATTAAACTTAGAAAGTTGGCTACTGTGGAAGCCAGTCCTGCCTAGTGCCATGATGTTCCGTCGCCATTGGTTAGAGTCCGTTGGCGGGTTTGACCCCAGGTTTCCACCCGCTGAAGATACAGAAATAGTCCTACGATTAGCCCTCAAGGGTTGTCCTGCCCTTTGGTTGCGTCAGGTAACCGTAGGCTATCGGCAACATCACCAAAGTGCCATGCACAAAGGACTTCCTCAAGCTCGCTCCCTGTCGGCAGCCATTGACAACTTCTTTCAACAGGCTGATTTACCACCAGGCATCCGTCTATTAGAAAATCAGGTGCGTTATGGAACCCTAGTATGGATTGCTTGGTATTTATATAATACAGGACATCCCAGGGAAATGATCAAGTATTTACAGGAAGCTTGGGGCTATAGTCCTTATTTCCCGATGGAGACAGTAGTACATTGGGCAGAGAATTTTGCCGAGTTTTCCAGGAATTGGGGCGGGGAGTTTGATGCTGATGGGTTAGGGAAGTCACCAGAGTGGCAGCAGTTGATGCAATGGGTAATGGCTCAGGGGAGAGAGACGATGTTGGTAGGTGGGTATAGGTTGTACTAACTGAAACTAGTCCATCAGTTGGTAATCAAGACCAGTGATAATATGTTCTGCAGGGATACCAGCGGAAATCAGAGCCGAGGCCAACCCTTCCTCAAAGTTATCTTCTTCAATAACAACTTGGCCATTAACCAAGCGAGCGTGAAACAAAATCGAGTTAATCCAGCGTTGTTTATCCCAGCCAGTAGCCAGAACTAGGAAGTGACCAGTCTCGGTATCGCAAACAGGATAAAGCCGAATCGCTTGTATACTTGGTTGGGCGCGAGTTTCCTCTTGCAGGATTTCTTTCAGAATATCGCCATAGTTTAGTGAGTGATCCATTCAACAATAGCCTCTTGCTCGGGTTCATAAACTAATAAGTTGATTTTATTCCTCTCGACGGCTAGCTGAAAAATTGTTGTTTTGAAATGCCGAAGATAACTTGTTTTACTGATAGCTAAAAACAATAGATCCCCCCTAACCCCCCTTAAAAAAGGGGGGAAACTGTCGTTCTGGCTCTTGTCCCTCCAAAGCCCATTGGTAAAGCTGAAGCTGTCCCATTGTTTTTTCCAGTTCATTAATAACTGAATAAGTAAGCATATGCGCTACAGATGGTGCTACTTGAGGTGCCATCAGCAGTCAGCAGTCAGCTAATCAACGGGAGGTAGTAAACAAGCTGGGGGGTGCTGTTAGGGCTGGTTGAAAATCCCTGCTCGTTTAACTGTAAGCATTCAGCCTACCGCTATCAGCCGTCAGCTTATTTTATTCAAAAGCTGTTTCCTTAGTCTGGCCTACGACCAATGGCACCTAAAGTAGCGCATAAGCTGATAGCTGATAGCTGACGGCTGAATGCTTACATCTCATCTTCCCATCTCTCCATTTCACAATTTTGCCATTTTGCCATCATCTGTAGGTGGAATCACTGAAATGGTTATGGTGAGTGCTTTCAAGGGTCAAGCGTCAACAAAAGTTATACATAACATACAGAAGTTAAACATTAACGCCAACCTATTCGTAAACCGATAATTGCTACGCTGATTTCAAAGAAAAAAACCTAAACTATTATTTATGGTTTATAAATATATTTATCAACTTCCAGGTGAACGCAATTTTAAAACTAAAACTAAACAAAAAAAAATCTTAGGGATCAACCTTACTTCAAGCTTAGTATTGAGTCTTTATTTTTTTATTATTAAATTTTTGCTATTTGGATTATTACCATCATCCTTATTTATCAAAGAGATAAGTCAGACAACAACACCTAATAAAAATGATAACTTTATTGTTAAAAATAAAATTTTTGCCGCCCATCCAACCAGTATTCCTTGGATTAATGACTCCTACAACTGTGAAGCAACAGGAAGAGCTTGGGAACAGGGAGAGTGTTGGGACTATGAACATAATCACAACTGGTGATGACGGGATTAATCCTTAAAAGACTATAGGTAAGCATTCAGGCGTCAGCCGTCAGCCGTCAGCTGAATGCTTACGTTCCCAGATCCGCTGTTCCCTACTCCCTACTCCCTACTCCCTACTCCCTACTCCCTACTCCCTACTCCCTACTCCCTACTCCCTACTCCCTACTCCCTACTCCCTTTTTATACCAATCCTATGTTTACATCTCAACTAACAATGCTATATCTTGATCATGATAGTTTCCCCATTTCTCTACTATTTCCTGAGCAATATGACTAGGGAATGAATGGTAACCGGGTTCCAATTCCTTCGATAAAATTAAGTCAATGGCTATGTTATGGGCATAGAAGACTGGGTCGAGAGTCTGAACTGGAGTAGGTTCTGCTAAGGAAAAATTGATCGGAGCTTTTTTGAAAAGCACTTCGGCATCTGAGAAGTTATCACCAAATTCATCTTCTGCGCCAATGTTGGCAAGATACTTACCACTGAAATCTTCCTTGTCTAAATCATACTCCTTAGAAAGTACTCCATTAACTCCCGTACAGGTTACAACACAAAAAGCCTCCTTGAGTGCTGCCCTAATGCCATCCAGGTCCTCAGCGTGTAACCCTTTGATTCCTCTAGCCCTAAGCTGTTCTAAAATCTTAGGATTTTTCTCGACGACCACCAGCTCCTTGGTTAAGCCTAATAATTCATTAACTAGTCCTTTTCCAACTTTTCCACAACCAAAGATTATCAAATTCTTATCCACTAATGACTCGTTAGTTAACTGGTGGAAGGCTTTGACAAATGCTTTACTAGTCCCATAGAACGTTTCTATATTTTTTAGGGAACTGTCATCCACAGAAATCAAGGGATAGGGAATATCTAAGGATTGATAGATAGTGTTATCGAGTTTAGTTAGCTCTACCACTCCCTGGCTAGGGGTGATTAGTGTGGGTAACTCTCCATAAAGATCTAAACAAATATCATAGTTATCCTCAAAATTACCTTCCAGATTAAGCTCAACATTAGCACTGTGCAAAATTTCCACCGCTTCTGGGTTAGGCTTGATAAAATTAGGGCAAGACACGGTAAGCTCAGCACCAGCCAACAGCAACGGTTCAACTTTAAAGACAGTTTCTATGGTCAAGGGGATATGATGCAATAGTCTTAATCCTTGTTGACACTCCCCGGTCTAAAGACGCGGGGATTCTTGCTTCAACGAGCCAACTTGCTCAACCAGACCGGAATCAGGAAGAGTAGAGGTCAATTCTCCGCAAGCGTTTCGGGAGACCCGACGCTGCGCGAACGGGTCGATGACACAGGTTCCGGTGTGCCCCACCGTACCCAAAGCTCTGTTCAAAATGTTGATGGCAGCGTTATGGTCCCTACCTAACTGGCAACCACACTGACAGATATGGGTTCTAGTTGATAGTGACTTCTTCACGACTTCACCACAGTCAGAGCAATTTTGGCTAGTGTAAGCAGGATTAACTGCGACAGTAACTCTGCCAAACTTTTGACCAAAATGCTCTAGCCATTTCCTGAACTGATACCAACCTGCATCATTAATAGACTTCGCTAAACAGTGATTTTTTACTAGATTTTTGACCCTTAGATCTTCATAGGCCACCAGGTCGTTAGACCGGACTACGCAGCGTGCCGGAGACGAAACCTTAGAAGAGTGCAGCCTTACAACAAAACCTGCCACCTTTGATGCATAGCCTACCAACTATAAAGGCTGCACTCTTCTTGCGGTAACTTCTAACCAGTCTCTTGGCATGCTCTTCACGTCGCCTACTTATACTAAGGTGGTGTCTAGCTAATCTATTAATTGCTTTCTTACGATTGGTTGAGCCTTTCTTTTTTCGGGAAACTCGACGCTGATAAAACTTTAACCGCTTTTCCCCAGTCCTGTAAAAACGAGGATTAGGTTCAGTCTTGCCTCTGGAATCGGTGTAGAAATCTTTTAGACCTACATCTAAACCGACGGTCGCATCAGCAGGTTTTAATTGTTCCTTTACATCGACTGAGACGCAAAATTGAACATAGTACCCGTCGGCTCTTTTGACAATCCGAGCTCGTTTTATCTGTTTCTTATCAAATCTCCACAAGTCCCATGTCCCCTTGAGCTTAAGTTTTCCAATTCCCTTTTTGTCGGTGAATGTGATCGATTTTTTGTCAGGGGACAACTTCCATCCTGATTGCTTATATTCGACCGAGCGACAATGCTTCTGGAATCGGGGAAACCCTTTCTTTCCGGGGACTTTTTTCTTGCAGTTGTCATAGAAGCGGGCGATCGATGACCATGCTCTTTCAGCGGCAGCCTGTCGAGCGGTTGAGTTCAATTCACTGGCAAAATCAAAATCTTTAGCCAAAACTCTACAATATTTGTTGAGGTCGTATTTTGATATGCCTCTATTATCAATCCACAACCTAAGGCAACTGTTGCGGACAAATTTTACTGTCCTGATCGCCTCCTCTATGGCTAAATATTGATGTTTTTTGCCGTATGCCTTGAACTCAAGAATGATCATCAGAAATCGACCTCTTCTGTTGTACTGTTATGCTAACACAGCTAGCACAAATCGACAACTACTAGTGCGACTTTACTCACGGTGGCTAAAGCCACTATCAGCCTTCATCCCCGGTTTAAAAACACGGGGTTTTCGGCTTGTGGGGAATTTTATAAGGCTGATGCGATTGGCCGTAGGCCACGCTACGCGAACGCATCTGTTGTCTCAGCTCAGCCATAAATGGCATCGCTTCAGAGCGGGGATGTTTTTGCCGTGCTTGTTCAAAGACCTTAAAGTCGATCATCTTATCTTAATTTCGGTTAATCATTTATATAGTAGTTCTCAATTGGGTGATGGACAAAATCCAGGATTTTAGGGAACAGGGAAGAGAGCAAAAATCCTCTGTACCTCATGAACATGATAACCGCAATAGCAGTTTTAAAATGAGGGGTCAAGTACCCTGCCCTGCCTGGTCATCCCCTCTCTCCACATCTGAATCCTTACGGGAAATTTTTGAGCTGAAAGCTTTATCCAGCTAGTCTTTCAGCCTTTGCATGGCACATTATTGTTTCAGCTTTGCTACCTTTACCTGAATCAGACAGTTGCAATATTATCCCATCAAAGATAAAATCCGAAGAGTTAACAAGCTGTAAGGGTAAAACAGGATAAAATATATGACTGACGATAAAATGCAAACTCTTTCATCTTTTGCTAAAGATGAGTACGGACTTAGTTCAGCCTCATTCCAAGCTATGGTCAACTATGGTTACGCTTTGTTAGCTATTGCCGGAGGTGATGGAGAGGTTTCTGACCCAGAAATGGAGTGGTTAATCAATCACCAAACGAGATTTGGTGCCCCTGAAGAGGTTGTTGGACTCTACCAGTCTTTTGATTACAAAAATGCTAACCTACAAGAGCTGTTGCCCGATATAAAAAAAGTTGATGTTGAAACTTTGTCAGTAGCCAACGAATTGGTATATCATGCCATTAAGATGTCATCAGCTGATGGAGTTTATGCTGACGCAGAGAGAGCCAAAGTAAAAGAAGCAGCAAAAATCCTCGGAGTTGCTGATGATATTGTTTTGACTCTAGAAAGTTTAGTAGAGATGGAACGAACTGTTGTTAAGATGCGTAAGGCATTGATTCACGTAAACACATTATAGACGACGGTATCACTATACCACGGTAGGTAAGCATATGCGCTACTTGAGGTGCTGCTTGAGGTGCCGTCAGCCGTCAGCCTTGGCCACACTACGCGAATGGCTGATAGTTGAATCCTGATAGCTGAATGCTTACTGTGTAGCTATTTTAGGACTGCTATAAGAGCAAGAAGAATTAAGCGATCGCAAAACAAGACTCTAATTTGAAATCTGGTAGCATACCTTTACAAATTGAATCTCTTTCCATCTCCCCACACTTCCCACACTTCCCCTTCTTTTTGAAAAATATTTGAGAAATATCAGATACACCCGATTAGCGGTAGCGAAGTTGTTGACCCTTGATGACTAAACCCATTCTCATCGCGTTTCCAATTGGAGTGAATCGTTTTTGTTTCGTCATGGTTTGGGGATGATGACCCACGGTAGATAAACTCATGCTAAGCAGAGTCACAACAATTAGTGTAGCGCTTAAATTACGAGTAAAGGTTAAGTCAAACATTATCTGCGGATTTCCAACTGTCTCTACTTTCACAGTAGAAATCTGTTATGATTAGTTCCTCCACTAATATGCAACTACCTGAATTGACTCTCTGGTGGAATGGTGAATCCCACCAATTCAGTGGGTTTAGGAGTGTGGTTGAGCTAGACAATCTGCCCACTGGCACCATGGCAGAAAAATTCAATATTCTTCTGTTTCCCTACTC
>NZ_JAAHGN010000032.1:0-21493 GCF_010672485.1 Moorena sp. SIO2C4
TATGGCACGAGGCATTGAATCTGGGCGTGTGGATGGGCTCTCGGCAATTTGGGCAAGCCGGTCTAGGGCTCGCTGACAGTGGAGCAGATGATCTAGGGAGGGTTTTTTTGGCATCATGGAATTAACTCACACATAGTTTGTGATTGGGGGTAAAGCCGCGCTTTGGCCTGCATGCGAGAAGCGCGGCTTTTTGTCCAGAAATATTATCGAAATATCAGACATTTTTATTATTACTAATATCTCGAAAAAAATCAAGGCTATTTTTAAAATTGCAATATATTTTTACAAATAAAATAATTGACTATAGGTGATATATTTGAGATGTAAAAATGTAAGTTAGCAGCTTAAGCGCTACGCGAAAAACTTATGTGCTACGCACACGCTACGCGAACAAATATCAGATAGCGTTTTGTAGTCTAATATAGCGTTTTCGCAGTTATGAGGTACGCTTATAAACCTCAAAGTCCCCCTTATTAAGGGGGATTTAGGGGGATCAATTTGTACCTTGTGGGATATCGAATTGCTATAATATACACATTATTTTTTCCCGATTCCCGATTCCTCACAACTGCTGTTTAACCCGGTGGTGCGTTACGGGACGGGCTTTTCCAATACTGCTGAAGAGGCTAAAAATTAAGGCGAGCCCGTCCCTAACGCACCCTACGCTTACTAATTTAAAACCGCTATATAATTAATAAAACCTGACCAATGATTGATCAATAACTACGTAACAAAGATGGAAAAAGCGACATTTGGTGGTGGTTGTTTCTGGGGAGTAGAAGCAGCATTTCGGAAAGTGAAGGGAGTAGTATCAACTTCTGTTGGTTATATGGGCGGACATTTTCCTAACCCATGCTATCTAGATGTATTATCAAGAATAACCGGTCACGCAGAAGTGGCACAGGTGGAGTATGACCCGGAAAAAGTTAGTTATGAACAATTACTTGACGTGTTTTGGTCTATCCATGACCCTACGACATTGAACCGTCAAGGTCCTGATCGAGGAGAACAGTATCGATCCGTGATATTTTTCCACAATCAGGAACAAGAAGTGTTGGCAAGACTGTCAAAACAAAAGCTGCAAGTTTCTGGTAAGTTTGATAAGGATATTGTTACCGAAATTAAACCAGCTTCCGACTATTATTTAGCTGATGAGTATCATCAACAGTATTTTGAAAAAAAGCAGAAGTCTTTAACTTAGATATTGCCGGAGATAATAGGGAACAGGGAATCGGGAATCGGGAGTCGGGAGTCGGGAGTCGGGATTAGGAATCCCCAAGGCTATCAAATGAGTTAAGAATAGGGAGCAGGGATCAGGGAACATAAATAAGTAATTTTAGTTAGTTTTGGGTTTCAAAGATAATTGAAATTTTGTTGATTCCAAGAACATAACTTTAACTTATTTTGACTTATAAATCATGACTCCTGTATCCTAAATCGTGGATCAAGTTGCTTATGTCAAATTGCTTATGTCAAACTAAGGTTATTTGCCTTAATTTTTATTCCCGATTCCCGATTCCCGATTCCCGATTCCCGATTCCCGATTATTCACAACTTCAGCGAAGTCTCATTCAATCGCATCGCAGCGAATTTCAACCATAAATCCATCGGGGTCATAAAAATAGATACCTCTGCCAGTAGGACGAGTTACTGGACCATGATCGATGGGAATTTGATTTTGTTTTAGGACTTCTACGGCTTGGTCAAATAACTGAGGATCGATATCAAAGGCGAGATGATTGACCCGAGTAAAGCCACGATGGGGGTCTGGATCCGGTGGTGATAGCTCTGGCTCGGAAAACAAATCCACCACAATGCCATCTGGGGTGACGAAGTTAGTGACTTTTCCGGCTTCGACTAGCGATCGCAAAGTACTGGGCACTTCTTCACCAGTTAGTTCATGTAAACCTAGTACTTTACCATAAAAGTGGCGCGATGCTTGGATATCCTTCACATTCAGAGCAATATGATGGACTCGACGGAGACTACCTGGAGTTAGGGTAGGTTTGATTACTTCAGGGCTAGAAACCATTTTTTTTAATAATTGTTAGTTGTGAATGGAAGTGCTAATAGTTAATTATTAATGGTTATACCGTTTTTAATTTGCTATTTAAATTTCCCCTTTTCCTGGTAACATGACCACTTTTTCTCAAATCTTAGCCCAAGAACTGTCATTAAGTGCGACTCAAATCGAGAATGCCCTGTCTTTATTTGCTGAAGGGGCAACTATTCCGTTTATAGCTCGCTACCGTAAAGAGGTGACTGGTTCTCTCGATGAAGTTCAGCTACGCACGATAGCTGAGCGCCATACTTATCTAACGGAACTTGAGCAACGGAAGTCAGTAATCCTGAATGCGATCGCATCTGCGGGTAAGCTCACCGATGAACTTAAGGCTAAGATCGAAGCTTGCCAGCAAAAGACTGAATTAGAAGACCTTTACCTGCCCTATAAACCCAAACGACGCACTCGGGCAACCATGGCCAGGGAGAAAGGACTTGAACCCTTAGCGGACTGGATTGAGTCGATGAACACTCCGGAGGTTAAATCAGTATCCTTATCTGAAGAAGCCGCTAAATACATTTCCCCAGACCATAAGCTCAATACCGTAGAGGACGTTCTTCAAGGTGCCTCTGATATTTTAGCGGAAGCTGTAGCGGAAAAAGCCGACTTACGAGCGTACTTGCGGGATTATTTCATGAAATCGGGACTATTCGTCTCTCTGATTAAAAAGGATTATCCCGAAGGTACCACTAAGTTTGAAATGTACCGGGAGTTCCAAATCCCCGTGAAATCTGTAGCGCCACATAATATGTTAGCCCTGCTCAGGGGTGAAGCGGAGGGAGTCCTAAAGCTGGAACTCTCTTTTGATGAAGACTATGTGATGTCCTACCTAGAGTCTGAGGAAATCTACACCAAAGCTACCCTACTGCGAGAGTTTTACCAGACCATGCTCAAAGATGGGTTTAATCGGCTGATGAAAACCTCCCTAACTACGGAAGTACGTAGCGATCGCAAAGCCTATGCTGATGTAGAGTCCATTAAAACCTTTGAAGCCAATCTCCGAGAACTGTTGTTATCTCCTCCAGCAGGAATGAAGCCAACCTTAGCCATAGATCCAGGCTTCCGCACCGGTTGTAAAGTGGCTATCCTGGACGAGACAGCTAAATACATCACATACCAACCAGTGTTTCCCCATCAAGGCAGCCAAAAGCGCGAACAAGCTGCTAAAACAATTAAGGATTTAATCGAAACCTACCAGATCGAGCTAATTGCCATTGGTAACGGTACAGCGTCTCGTGAGACAGACGAGTTTATCTCGGAAGTCCTCAAAACCATGGAGCGCAAACCGATAAAAGTAATGGTGAATGAATCTGGGGCATCGATTTATTCCGCCAGTGACTTAGCACGAGAGGAGTTTCCGGATTTAGATGTCACAGTCAGGGGAGCGATTAGTATTGGCAGACGCTTACAAGACCCGTTAGCCGAGTTGGTCAAAATTGACCCTAAATCCATTGGTGTGGGACAGTACCAACACGATGTTGATCAGAAATTGCTCAAGAAGAAACTTGATGACACCGTGGAAAGTTGTGTAAACTATGTAGGAGTAGATTTAAACACTGCATCCGCTCAACTGCTAACCTTTGTATCTGGGATTACCCCGACCATTGCTAACAATATTGTGACCTATCGCAATCAGCAAGGTGCATTCAAGAACCGTCGGGAAATCCTTAAGGTACCAAAGTTAGGGCCAAAAGCCTTCGAGCAGTCAGCAGGATTCCTAAGGATTCGCAACGGGGATAATCCCTTGGATAACACAGCTGTGCATCCAGAGAGTTATTCCGTAGTGAAAGCGATCGCATTGGATTTGCAGTTACCTCTAGCCAAGATTAACCAAGGAGCAGATCGGTTCAAATCGGTAGATTTGAACCGTTACGTCACAGATACCATAGGCTTACCAACCCTAGAGGATATTATCCAGGAATTGGAAAAGCCAGGACGAGACCCCAGGGCTGAGTTTAAGTACGCCACCTTCAAAGAAGGAGTAAATGAGCTCAAAGACTTAAGTCCTGGAATGGAATTAGAAGGAATTGTCACCAATGTGGTAAACTTTGGAGCATTCGTAGATATCGGTGTGCATCAAGATGGGTTAGTGCATATCTCCCAACTAGCTGACCGATTTGTAGAGGATCCCAAACAGATAGTCAAAGTGGGACAGGTGGTGAAGGTGCGAGTAATGGAAGTGAATGAAAAACTAAAGCGCGTTAGTTTATCAATGCGATCGCGCTAAATGTTGCGTAGGGTGCGTTAGGGGGGCTCTGATTTTATCGGTAGCCACGGTTAGGTTGCTGCCCGTAACGCACCACCGGGTCAAACAGCTTTTAGGAGATGCACCCATTGCGATCGCGTCAATAGGGGCGATCACAATATTAAGGAGAATTCCTAAAACCCTTATATTACAAGCTAAACCATTGGCTGTTCCCTATTCCCTGTTCCCTATTCCCTGTTCCCTATTCCCTGAGCGCAGCGCAGTAGTTTATCAATTTTGGGTAGAAATAATAGGTATTTCTTGAACTTCGCTGCCATAATACAGGCAAAACAAGATAAGGCCAGAAATTATGAAATTCAGAATCTTAGGAATTAGTGTACTGCTAGCCTCCTTAGGGTTAATCGCTCCTATCAATGCTGAAGTGCGCGAGCATTATCTACAACTCCTGCAAACTAAGGAATGTCGAAGCTGTGACCTGGTAAATTCTGACCTAGCCAGAGCTGATTTGAGGGAAGCAGACCTGAGATATGCTAACCTCCAGGGAGCCAATCTCAGTGGGGCTAACCTTTCTGATGCCATGCTCGAAAATGCAGCAATGAGAGTTATTGATGGCACAGGGGCAACCTTCCGCAATGCCAACTTAGATTCAGCCTACGCCACAGGGGCCAACATGAGTCGCGCCGACTTCAGTGGTGCTAGCGTAGTGTGGGCAAACTTCATCAGTGCTGACCTAAGTGGTAGTTCCTTTAGGGGTGCTGATCTCAGTAACACCACCTTTCTGAATGCCAACCTCAATGGTGCTGATTTGAGTGGCGCTAACCTCAGTAACGCTAATTTCATTAACGCTGATTTGACTAACGCTAACCTTGATAATGCTAACCTTACTGGTGCGCAACTTCCTAGGTAAATTAGGGACTGCCAAAGTGAATTAGCATTCAGCTAAAGGCCTTTGGCCACGCTACGCGAACAGCATTCAGCTATCAGCTAATGGGCTACAGATGCTGCTACTTTAGCTTCTTATGGGTTATGGGCATGGTGCGCGAACAGCTTTTGAATAAAAGAGGTAAGGATTCTTTGATTGAAAAGCTGATAGCTGACGGCTGTTCGCGTAGCGTGCGCGTAGCGCATTAGCTGAATGCTTAACTATGGATTCTTATTAATACAGCCTGGTTTCTTAACATACTGACAAACGCGCTGGTTAAGAATAGCTCTGGTTCCCACTGGTCCGACTTTAAACATGACCTTATCCTCGACTTGGCCTCCTGGTATGATCCTGACACCACAGATAGGACAGACTTGTGCGTTTTGTTCAGACATAACTGTTAGTGGTAAATGAACCTGATGAATTGTTTCTTACCTATATATAGCGCTGGATGCAGGCAATAGGGAATAGCTCGGTTAAGCTGTTGTGCATTTAAACTGCGTGAAATCAAATAAAACAGATAGATCCCAGTCGCCTTTTACCTTTTGCCTTTTACCTTTTGCCTTTTGCCTTTTGCCTTTTGCCTTGCTAAAACGCATTTTAAATGCGTTTTAGCTTACCTATCCCCTGCGCGTTCGCTTTTTTCCTATCAAACCACTACAAAGTTTACCAATTTACCAGGTACCACAATTACCTTCTTAATCTCCTTACCCTCTAGATATCGCTGTCCTACCTCAGATTCCCGAGCATAGGTTTCCAAAGCTGCCTTATCGGAGTTAGCGGGAACTTGAATAGTGCCGCGAGTTTTGCCTTTGATTTGAATAACCAAGGTAATTTCATCGGCTACCAAAGCATCAGGATCGTACTCACGCCACGGTTGATTGTGTATTGAAGAGCTATGACCCAGACTATGCCAAAGTTCTTCAGCAATATGGGGAGCAAAGGGAGCGAGTAATGTAATCAAGGTTTCAATCCCTTCTTTATAGACCGGGGAGTCTTTACACTTAGCATCAGTAATACCGTTACTTAGCTTCATCAATTCAGAAACTGCTGTATTAAATTGATACTCCCCTTCTAAATCCTCAGTTACCTCTTTAATGGCGGTATGAATTGCTCGTCGTAAGTCTTTTTCCGGTTTAGTTAAATCACCATTAGACGAGCTAGGTTTAGTGCTACCATTAGCGGCGAAATCCGATACTAAACGCCAGACACGATTAAGGAAACGGAATTGCCCTTCTACATCAGCATCATCCCATTCCAAATCTTTTTCTGGTGGTGCTTTAAACAAGATAAACATCCTAGCGGTATCAGTACCGTATTTAGCTACTACATCTTCTGGTGCTACACCGTTGTATTTAGACTTAGACATTTTTTCATAGAATACCGCCAACGGTTCCCCAGTCTCTGGATCTTTAGGGTCATTGGGATCGATATCTACAACAGCGAAATATTTACCGGTTTTGGTATTTTTGTAAGCCGTATTCTGCACCATCCCCTGAGTTAGAAGACGTTGGAACGGTTCATCAATGGTCAGTAAACCGCGATCGCGCAATACCTTAGTAAAGAATCGCGAGTAGAGCAAGTGCAAAATAGCATGTTCGATGCCCCCTACATACTGATCCACTCCCATCCAATCATTGGTTTTGTTGGAATCAAACACAGCGGAGTCATTCTTGGCATCGGGATAACGTAAGAAATACCAGGAGGAATCGATAAAGGTATCCATGGTATCAGTTTCCCGTTTCGCTGGTGTACCGCAATTGGGACAAGGTACATTCACCCAACTGTCTAATTGAGCCAAGGGAGAAAGACCACGTCCGCTAAAGTCTACATCTTCTGGTAATTCTACTGGCAGGTCTTGGTCTGGCACTGGCACTGCGCCGCAGTTAGGACAATGAATTACAGGGATCGGGGCACCCCAGTAACGCTGGCGAGAGATTAACCAATCTCGGAGGCGATACTGCACTCGGGCTTTGCCCCAGCCCTGTTGTTCAGCATAGTCAATAATTCCGGTCTTGGCCTTGACGGAATCCATACCATTGAATTGGTCAGAATTCACTACAATGCCCGGTTCCGTGTAAGCCGCTTCTAGAGGAGTGTCATTAACTGTTTCGACATCATCTGAGGTTGGGACAATCACCACTTTGATGGGTAATTGCTTTTCCTGGGCAAACTTAAAGTCTCTGGTATCATGAGCTGGTACTCCCATCACGGCACCAGTACCATACTCATAAAGCACATAGTCAGCAATCAAGATTGGGATTTCGTCCCCAGTGAAGGGATTAATTGCTTTACCACCAGTGGGAATCCCTCGCTTGGGCTTATCCTCCGCTGTCCGTTCCAGTTCACTTTGGTTACTGACTTCCTCAATGAAGGCTTCAACTGCAGCCTTTTGGTCAGGGGTAGTGACTTTTGCGGTCAAGGGATGTTCCGGTGCTAGCACCACATAGGTAACCCCATAAACGGTATCGGGACGAGTGGTGAATACACCAATCTTGTTAGCTAAGCCCTGATCTGAGCTGTCATCTAAGCCCACAATGGGAAATTCTAGATAAGCACCAACAGATTTACCAATCCAGTTGGCCTGCATCAGCTTCACCCGTTCTGGCCAACCGGTTAAGGTATCCAAGTCCTTGAGCAATTCTTCGGCATAATCGGTAATTTTAAGGAACCACTGACGCAACAGTTTCCGTTCCACCTTGGCACCAGAACGCCAGGAACGTCCTTCACTATCCACTTGCTCATTGGCTAGCACGGTCTGATCTACCGGGTCCCAGTTCACTGCTGCTTCTTTCTGGTAGGCCAGTCCAGCGTTGAAGAACTGTAAGAAAATCCACTGAGTCCACTTGTAATAGTCTGGGGAGCAAGTGGTTACTTCACAATCCCAGTCATAGGACAGTCCCAGGCGCTTTAATTGCGATCGCATTTGGGAAATATTTTGGTATGTCCACTTCGCCGGATGAATCCCGCGAGCGATCGCAGCATTTTCTGCGGGTAATCCAAAGGCATCCCAACCCATAGGGTGAAGTACGCGATAGCCTTGCATCCGGCTTTTTCTGGCAATCACATCAGTAATTGTATAGTTACGGACATGACCCATGTGCAGGTTACCCGATGGATAGGGGAACATGGATAGAGCATAGAATTTCGGCTTGTCAGTTTCTGTGGAGGTTTGGTACAAGCCTTGCTCTTCCCAAATTTGTTGCCATTTTTCCTCTATCTCGGTGGGGTTGTATTGTGACTGCACAAGTGATACTCCTTGGGTGTGATTACGCGCTTTAGCTTACGTCAGTGTCTTGATGCAGTCGCTCATGGGGAGGGGCTGTGTGCGGAACCTGCGTCCGCACCTTGTAAGCCCCGTGGAAACCACGCCAGTTGCTCATGGGGGGAACCCCCAAGACCGCACTGGCTCCCCAAGACCGCTTAGGTGCGCTTTCCGTAGGCGAATTAAATTCGCCACGGGTCGCACCTCTGCATCGCTTATTACTGTAGTTTAATTTTGGCACATTCGTTAGCCAATGCCTGATCTAGTATACTTCTTGCCGATGTAGGGAACAGGAAAGTCAGAAGAGGGAATAGGCAACTTTAGAATTGGTAAAAAATACTGTCTATGCCATAAGTAGTAAAAACGAAATATAGCAATCCTAAATCATTTGTAAAATCAGCAAAATCTGGACTCGTTGCTGGGCAAGGGTTATAGCGAACGATTTGGCCAATATATTTCACGAATCATTTAGGACTGCTATATACAGTACAGACATTTTGACAATTTGAACACCTGTGTCCTAAAATGATAATTGCTGCCAAGGATTAAATGGTATGGATAGTTGCTACTCAGAAGCAGTACAAATTGCCGAGACTTACTATAATAACATTGAGACTGATCGGATATATAAGATGATTTGGGGTGGAGAGCATATCCATTTTGGGATTTACCTCGAACCTGATGATTCTATATTAGAGGCTTCCCAGCGAATCGTAAACATGATGGCAACAATGTTGCAACAGATCGGAGAAAATTCTCAGGTGATCGATTTGGGAGCAGGATATGGGGGCACAGCCCGTTATCTGGCCAAAAAATATGGTTGTTTTGTTTCTTGCCTCAATTTAAGTGAACTTCAAAATCAACGGAATTTGGAAATGAACCAAGCTCAAAATTTGAATCACCGAATTGAGGTAAAGCAAGGTAACTTTGAAAATATTCCCCATGACGATCGCTCCTTTGACATCGTTTGGTCTCAGGATTCAATGGTACACAGTGGTAACCGCCGTCAGGTTCTTTCGGAAATTCGCCGTATCTTGAAACCTGGGGGAGAACTCATTTTTACAGATACTTTACGCAATCATGATTGTTCGCCAGAGAAGTTACAGCCCGCGTTTAATCGATTGCAAATCAAAGACGCTGGATCCTTTCACTTTTATAAAAAAACTTTACAAGAACTAGGTTTTGAAGAAATACAAGTTATCGATCTTTCTAGGCATGTTAGCACTCACTACATTCGATTCAGGGATGAGATTTTGAAACGTTATGAAGAGATAATTGAACAAATCTCAAAAGAAGCAATAGACAAAACACTCAAAAGTATTGAACCCTGGATTAATTTCTATCAAGAGGGTGATATGCAATGGGGGGGGTTTCATTATTGTCTTTCCAATAATTAATGCCTACTTATTGAAAAAATAAAGATGAAAATTTCAGGATAATGAAATGATTAAATAGTTATTGATATATGATTTACAACCTTGAACGTTTAAAGCAACAGCTAGATAACCATTATTTGGATATAATCATAGCGGCTACCCGCGAAAATATTCTTTATCTAACGGGTTTTAATCCGGTCATTAAAACACTGAATCCCTACTATGGGCAATGCTATGTAGTGATCACTCGTGACAACCCGGACCAGGTAAATGTTGTTCATTCTATCGGAGAAATTGACCAACTCCTTGATGCAATTCCCCCCCTGGGTAAAGTTTATTGTTATGGCCGCTTTTACCGAGAGTACCTGTCGGAAACAGCTTTAACCGATGAGGAAAAGCTGTTACAGCAGTGGTCGATTGTTGAAGATGCTTACAAGTCTCCTGTCCAGGCTCTTGAGGCTTTACTGACTGCGCTAAATGCAAAGAGTAGTCGAATAGGATATGATCAAAATGGGTTTTCAGACATTGCTTTGGCAGAGCTGAAGTCTATGTTTTCTAAAGCTCAGTTTGTTGAATCTTCTGAGATTTTACGCTTTGTCCGTCGTGTTAAAACGTCTTATGAAGTTGAGCAGTTAACTCGTTCAGCCCAGATCAATGAGCGTGCGATCGCAGAAGTTTTGGATAACCTTTATGAGAATATACCAGAAACCGAAATCTCTCGCTTATTTGAAGTTTCATTGGTTAAACAAGGGGCCTATCCATCCTTAACAATGGTAAAAATTGGTCGCCATGCAGTCGGTGGGCAACGTCGTCAACGAGAAGACATTCGGTTAGCCCCTGGAGATTTGTTATGGTTCGATTCCGATGCATGGTATCAAGGATTTTGGTCAGATATTGCCAGAGTTTACGCTTACCGTGAAGTATCCCCAGCCGCTAGTGAACGTTATCATGCCTTGGCTTTAGGAATGAAGACCGCCATCTCAGAAATATCACCCGGTATGACAGGAGGTGATGTGTTTAATTTGACAATGGCTGCTATTCATGAAGCCGGTTTTCGAGAATATCGCAGACATCATGTCGGTCATGGTATTGGATTAGAACCCTACGAACGTCCTATTCTGGCACCAAGTGAAACAGAACGTATTGAGGCTGGTATGGTCATTTCTGTAGAAACTCCATTCTACGAATTTGGGTTTGGTGCGCTTCATATTGAAGACCCAATTTTGATTGGAAACGAGGATAATCATCTGCTCACTAACTATAGTATTCAGAACTTAATTGCTCTAGGTTAATCCTAATTGTGATTAGGATAAGTGCCTGTTTTTAGATGACCTATGGTTAGTAAACTAACCCAAAATCACGAGGTTCAACAGATGGACAAGATGCATACACAGGTATTTAATAATATTTTTGAAACAATCGGTCACACACCGATCGTTTCGTTACAGCATCGACTTTTGCCAGAGGGAAAAACACTTTATCTAAAGTTAGAGCAATTCAACCCTACTTTAAGTATCAAGGATAGAACTGCGTTAGGACTCATTCAAGCTGCCTTGGAAACGGGAAAACTCAAACCGAAGGGAACTGTTGTTGAGTCAACTTCGGGTAATTTAGGCAAAGCCCTGGCAATGTTGGGTGCAGCGATGGATTTTAAGGTGATCATTGTAGTTGATCCCAAAGTAAGCACTAAAAATCTTAATTTGTACCGAGCTTATGGAGCACAAGTTGAGATGGTGACAACTCCAGATGAACATGGAGGATACCAACAGGCTCGTATTGCACGGGTTAAGGAAATCATAAAACACCATCCTAATGCTTACTGGCCTAATCAATATGATAATCCTGATAATCCCGCATTTCATTGCAATCACACAGCTCTTGAAATCAGTCATTTGGATTTTGACTTATTAGTAGGAGCGGTTAGCACAGGTGGACATCTAAGTGGTATCGCTCGATGGTTTAAAAACAATCACCCATCAGTGCAAGTATTAGCTTGTGATGTTGAAGGTTCTGCTATATTTGGCACCCCTTTTAAACCGTATTTAGTGAATGGTATCGGTTTAGGATGGTGCGCTCAAAACACTGATTTTTCAGTATTCGATTATCGATGTCAAATCAGCGATCAGGAAGCCATTTCTATGTGTCACCTGCTTGCACAAGAAACTGGCATATTACTCGGCGGTTCTGGAGGAGTGCTGGTGAGTGCTGCTCTAACCTATCTGTACCGACTTCACATCAGATCAGCTCTGGCTGTAATACCAGATACTGGTGTTAACTATTTAGATCAGATTTATGATAAAGACTGGTTAAGTGACAAAAATGTGAAATTGCTCACGTTTCCTGAGATTATGGATAAGATTCGTGAGCGCGATTTAGCATGAATAAATAATTCACGTTCTAATGTATTTTGCTCTCCTAGAGTGGCTAGGATAAATTAGTATAAAATAATCGTCATAACCTTTACTAATCAAGGGGTTAATTAATTTAAAAAAGCGAAGTTTTAATAAAAAAAATGTATTTTTATTTTATTTAATTACTTGCTATTTAAGGGGTAATCGCTAATTTAAACTACTAATTTAGTATAATCAGTCTAGGAGAGCCAATTTATTTTTGATCGTCAGAAGTAATTAATTCTCGTTCAAACTACTTTTTCGGAGTTCGGTAAGCTCCTCTTTTAAGGTGACGGCATGTTTACTCAGTAGCGTCGGAATATCCCTCCCCATACGAATAAAAGCAGCGATTCTGTTGTTAATTCATTGCCCCATCTGGCCCGTGACCATGGTTTAGCTTCCCGTAAGTGCCGCCGCGCTGTGGGGGTGAGAACATAGTTTTTCCTAGCCACAATCGAGATTATCTTCCTCTAAAATATCGATGATGGATTCCGGGACAAATTCTTGATTCCTAATTTCCCGTAACCCTTGGATGATGTCGGAAACAATCAAATAGTCCTCCATATCCCGACGAATCAAATCGCGGATGTATTCACTAGGGGTTCCATAGACATCATCATCGCTTGCCCGCATATCAACATAGCGGCGCAGTTTATCGGTTAGCTCGATATTCAGACTGCTGCTCATTGGGATCGTTTGTAAGCGAAGAAACCTTTTATCACTCTAGCACCAATGGCATTAAACAAGAATATTTGCCATATTAACCCAAGAGAAACAACATTACAGCGTAGCTGATAGCTGATAGCTGATAGCTGATAGCTGATAGCTGATAGCTGATAGCTGATAGCTGACGACTATATTTTTTTAGCAATCTGAAGAACAGAGAGATAGGAAGTTTCGAGGCTCTTGCCCACTTCTAGCTCTAGTATTTCCTTAATCCCTTGAAACAAAGACTCTCGCTGCTTTGCTTCTAAAGCTATATAAGGTGATAAAGTACTCAAAAGCGCTATATAATTATCAATACTATAGGTAACGTCACACACCAACTGTTCCGATACTAAGTCTTGGAATTTACCGGAATTAATAACAGTTTCTGCCATTTTGCTGAGGTTCTGTTGATGATTTTCTATCTCTTCACAGGGTTTCAGAGAGGGAGCGTGAATTTGATAGACCTGATTCAACAGTTGGCAAACCTCATGATTAGGTTGAGGGGGCATATTCCATAGCAAAATCATAAACCCATTATCTTTTAGAGCATCAGCTGTTTTTTGATACCGGATCTCTTTGGAAACCCAATGAAAAGAAGTCGCTGCTAACACAGCATGAAATTTACCAGTTTCTAGCTGCCATTCTTCAAAGGTACTATTAATAATTTCTACATCTGGATATTGACTACAGTTATGTCGCGCTAGCTGGCAAGATTCCTGACTGGGTTCAATAGCAACCATAGAGAAGCCCAAGTCAGCAAATGCTGTCGTAGCAATCCCCGGACCGCATCCCACTTCAAGAATAATCCCATCGGCAGGAAGTTGGGCTAACTCCACGGCACGGTTAATCAGTTGTTGAGGATAGCGTGGTCTGGCCTGGTCGTAAGCCTCTGCCACAGAAGAATACCAAATTTTTTTCTCTTCCAAGTCTTTAGACTGGATAGCATTAAGTAGTTCTTTAATGTCTTTCATCTAGAATTTATCAATTGGGTGAGGTAAGAAATTTTGGGGTTTAGGGAGCAGGGAGTAGTATTAAGAGTGTGGGAAAGGGAGAGTAGCCAAAAATCTTGTGTACCTCATGAATCTAATAATTACTAGATCATGATTGATTTGATAGTGGGAGCATTTTGCTCCCTAATCAATAGTATCAATCATGCTAAAGGAGTGGACAAAACTAGTAACGCATATATAGCATTTACAAATGAATTGAAAAAAAGGAAGGTTTTTCGATTAGCAAAAGTACCTATATAGTTGATTAACTTTTGCCTATTGCATTTTGCCTCTTGCCTTTCCTTAATGCTATAGTAACGCACCATGATTTACCATCACCCTAGTCCAACTAACTTTTCGCTCAATTCCCACAAGCGCTTAGCTTTAGAATCATCCATTGCTTCATTAGAAACTTCTTGAACAAAGGACTTACGACCTTCTTTTTGTCGATTACCCCAGCTCCAGTAAACACCGGATTTATTATAGTTAGGATCAGCAACTACTGTTGCTAGTCTATCGCCTGCTAATTCCTGGGAAACATAGCCTTTAGTAATGTTTTTCTGGAACAATGGGAATAGTTTCTGGAAGAGGGAATAGTGGTTACGGAATAGAGCGGTTTCAGCAACACATCCTGGATAAAGGGAGCTGAAAACTATTCCGGTAGAGTCATGATAGCGCTGGTGCAGCTCTCGCATGGTCAGCATGTTACAGAGTTTGCTGTCCTTGTAAGCTTTTCCAGATTTAAAGGCTTTGCCATTAATCATTGAGATGGGGGGTTTGAATCCTTCTTCAAAACCCTTGAGGTCTCCCAGGTCTGGAGGTGCTGGAATCGGAATCTTTCCTCCCAATTCCTTGGGATTAGCAGTAACAGTTCCCACAATCACTAGCCTTGGCTGGGAAGAGGATGAACTCTTCAAATCCTCTAGCATCAGATTACACAGGAGGAAATGACCGAGGTGATTAGTAGCAACACTCAATTCATATCCCTCGGGATTTCGCAACGGTTCCTTTAATAAAGGCAGATAGATGGCAGCATTGCACACCAAGGCATCGAGGGTTCTGCCGGTTGCTCTGAAAGCATTCACAAACTGCCGGACACTGGCAAAACTAGCTAAGTCAATATATAGCGCTGTATAGCTGTCTTTTGGTATTCCCACCTCTTGGGCAGTTTTTTCAGCTTTATCTAGATTCCGACAAGCCATCACTACATGCCATCCCCAGGTTTTGGCAAGGGCTCTGGCGGCTTCCAAACCAACTCCCGAGGAGGCCCCTGTAATAATGACCGTTGATTTATGATCGTTTTCCATTTTGTTTAAAACTTATCTATTGATCGTAACTTTATTAGGATCTCATCTTAAGTTACGATCAAAGATACTATCTTCGGTGAGATTTTGTTCGCGTAGCGTGACCTATTGGCCAAGGTTACAGGTAGCCAGTTAACCTTCAAGTGCCTTCAACTTTCAACGGTGAAAAACCTTCAAGCTGTTGCAACTTGACTACATTACCAATGACTGCGATCGCAGGAGCAGAAAACTGTGTTTCCTCAACCTGAGCCACAATGGTCTGTAAGGTTCCAACCAACTGTTCGGAGTCAGGTCGTGTGCCCCAGCGAATCAGCACTACTGGTGTTTGGGGATTCAATCCTGCTTCACACAATTCGGTGACAATCCGAGGCAGATTATGAACTCCCATATAAATCACAATGGTTTCTGAGCCATTTGCGATCGCATTCCAATTCACCTGAGGTCGATACTTACCCACTGACTCATGACCTGTTACAAAGGTGACGGAAGAACTATAATCCCGATGGGTCAATGGAATTCCCAGATACGCTGGTGCTGCAATTCCTGAAGTTATCCCTGGTACCACCTCCACTGGCACCCCTGCCGCGATCAAATCCCCCATTTCCTCACCACCACGACCAAACACAAAGGGGTCTCCCCCTTTCAGCCGTACCACCACGGCATGAGAGTGGGCTTTTTCAATCAACAGCTGAGTTGTCTGTTGCTGCAACATCGAATGACGACCCCTGCGCTTTCCGGCATTAATTTGTTCCGCCTGGGGATTAATCATCTTCAACACTTGCGGACTGACTAGGGCATCATAAACTACCACATCCGCAAACTCTAATAAGCCCTTTCCCTTCAAAGTCATCAATCCCGGATCTCCAGGACCTGCCCCAACCAAATACACCTTACCCAAACATTGATTGCTCACTAATTTCGCGTCCTTGATGTCTTCGTAGTTCATTTATGCCTCATCACATCCATAATCAAATCAACCAATGCCTCACTCACCCCAATTGGTTTGCCGAGATTCAACTGCACTTGAGGCAACCTTTGCTGTATCTCCAGTAACATTTGTGCGATCGCATCGGTAATTCTTCCCTCAAAAAGAAAATATGCCAAAATGGCAATCCTTTTTGCTCCAGAGTTTGCTATTATAGAGACCTGCTCCCAAAGGGACGGCTGTACTGACCAGTCGGCCGCCACAGCCCCCAACTGGTTAGCTACAGCCCCCGTTTCTTCTTGAACCCCAGGGCGGCTCGTTCCATGGGACAACAAAATCTTGGCATCGCCATCTAGCTTTGCCCATTGATTTCTCAACAGCCTCACCAAAGCTGGATTAGCTCCCAAGTGAGGCAGTAGATGAATCACCATTTCACTACCTAATTTCTGTTGCGCTAGAGATACTTGCCAAGGAATATCCTCCATGACATGTACTCCCCGCAATAGAAATAGGGGCAATAGTTTCAATTCCTGACAGCCAGCACCTTTAGCCAGCTGAGCAAATCGGACAATTTGCTGATGTAGGGGTAAATCAGCTAGTTCTAAAGTTGCTGTACCTACCAAAGGTGCGCTCTTACTTGGCGAATTAAATTCGCCACGGGTCGCACCTAAAGGTTGACTGGAAAGACCGTTAGCTGTTAACAGATCACCGTCACCACTGCTGCCCTGTGGTGAGATTGTCGGTAAGATTGTCGGTGAGATGGTCTGTCTAGCCTTAGCTTGCTCAGAGGCTAGTCGAATTCGCAGCAACTGAGCCAATTGTGCCATAGCCCGCTGGGGACGCAGGTCATGACTGCCGTGGGAGATTAACAGATAAGCAGATGAGGGTGACAAGAGTATAGTGAACTACCTTGATCGAATGTGTTAAATAATACTATCTTCCCTAGAGAGAGAATTTTGTATAAACTATTTCTAAAGAATGTTGCATTGCGCTAATTTCCTTGCTACTGCACCAGCATGAAGCCACCAGTCAAATCCCCCAACCCAGCGCCGTGATGGCAAATGTCCTACTTGGGCTTGGAGTTGGAACTCGAAGTCTTGATCTCGAAGATGGGAGTTGTGAACGGGCCAGCTGATGCAATCGCAAAAACTATAGTAATCCTCTCCTACTGCTTCATAGATCCGGCTTTGAACACTAAAACCAAAGCGTCCACCACTATAGTTGATCCAAAGTTGGTCAATTTTAAGCAATTGGTCACAGGGCAAATTAGCAATATCTTGCTTATTGAGATAATAGCCTGGGGTTTTGTTAACCAACTGACATAGCATATCCCAGGTTTCTTGGTCTGCATCTTGCCATTTTTTTCGAGCTAGTAAATCCTGTAATCGAGTGTAGTCTAGGTCTACTGCTGAGATTAACCGTTGACTAGCACAGGCATGAATCACTGGCTGGATAGCTGGTGAGGTCGAGTTGAGCGCTTGCAATACTTGATCCGCAGATTGGTAGCGCTTTTTAACCGTATTGTGGACTAACTTATCCAGGATGTTACCCAAATGTTTACTGACCGATTTCCCTGATGGCAAGAAATCACGCCATACCCAGCAGTTATTGAGAGAATCATGCATATCCAAAGGTGGTACCCCTGTCAGCAAGTGAAGGCAAGTGACACCTAAGCTATACAGATCACTGGCAGGAAAGGCTTTCCCCCTAATTTGTTCTGGTGCCATGTATTCTGGGGTACCGATAACCGTACCTGTTTGTCCATTAGCTGTGTCAGTGATGAATTTGGCAATACCAAAATCAATCAGTACCAGCTCCTTTGATTCTGTTAGAGGAAGGCGTTGGGTTTTGTTCGAGGATAATCGGCGCGGATTTCTCTGGGATTGAATAATCAGATTTTGGCTCAGGGGTACAGTGGGAGAACTATAGCTAATTCCTGGACTTTGGGCAACGTTCGCCTTTGTAGAGCTGTCGCGGCGAATAATGTTCTCTGGCTTGATATCCCGATGAATCACCTGATGCTGATGAATATATTGCAGCACAGGTAAGATATCTTGTAATAATGCCCAAATTTGCTTCTCGTTGTATATCTGTTGTTGCTGCAACTCTTTGCTTAGGGTTTGTCCAGCAATCCACTCTTGGATCAAATAAAGCTGTTCATTCTGTTCAAAATGTGCCAACAAGCTAGGAATTTGGGGATGTTTGCCTAATTCATCCAATCGCACCGCTTCTTGGTGAAACAGTTCAATGGCTTTTTGGGAAACCCCTCTGTGTTGACTCTCCAGATAAAATTGTTTAATAACACAGTGAGGTTGAGAAGGGATATCTTCATCTACTGCCAAAAACGTTCTACCAAATCCACCGCGACCAATGGGATAAAGGGGTCTATATCGGTCTTTCAACCTTAATTTATATCCACAATTACTGCAAAATTTAGCTGAGTCTGGATTTTGAGGAGAGATGCATCCAGGAATTACACAATAGGTCATTAGTAATTAGTTTTTGTTAATTACACTATTTAATTATTTTTTAAGCTTTACTTGTTAAGTTTGAGCAGTTTTTAGTATTAAGTACACTTTAACTCATTATCCAGTAGCTTGTCATGTCTAGGTATAAACTAACGAGCTTACCGGCTCCGATAGCTTTGCCCAATTGTTGAGGGAACTGCTTTCACGCATTTAACTTGTCACAGCTTATTGCCTGGGCGCACCACTATATAGCCATCCTATCTGATTCGTGAAAGAAATGGGCTGCTTTAAGGCAGAAGGCAGAAGGCAGAAGGGACCGGATTTGGAACTATTTTTTAAGAAGTCCAGTGATTTTACAAATGATTTAGGATTGCTATAGTTTTAGTTTACTGTCAGCTAAATGCTGACTGCTGATAACTGAATGCTGACTATAATTATTTCTAACTTTCAAGTTCTAGTTCACATTGACTGAATACATAATTAATTGCTGAATACACTCGCTCTAAATCAGAAATTGTATAATTGTTAATTTCTCTAGTATAGAGATTTTCTTTGAGTTTACCAAACTGCCAAACTTGACCATTGGAAACAATTCCAAATATAGTTTGCTCAGATTGGTCATTAAGCTTTTGAATTGCGACCATTTCTGCTAAACATTGACCCCACCCCTTAATAAAATCATCCTTTTTAGCTTCTACAGCTACAAAATAGGGATTTTCAAAGATTTGTTTGCCAAGGGGAGACCGCTTTGCTAAAATATAATCGGGTATTCCAGTCAGCTGTTGATCATAGGTTATTGGTTTATGACTCCATAAGGTAAATTTATCTCGATACTGTCTATACACTTCCTTCAAGAGCGGAAAAATAATCGTTTCACAAATAGCATACTCTGACTCTTCAACGGTAAATTCTCGAAGACAAAACTCTAAATCTTCTTTAAACGCTTCTCTGATTACAGTGTCAGTTTCCAGGATATAATTGGCTTCAGTAGCAGTAATTGTAAATTCTTTAAGGACTTCGCCAATCGTTTTATAAGAATCGAAGGACATGAGGGAATTGGGAATTGGGAATCGGGAATCGGGAATCGGGAATCGGGAATCGGGTTACTCCCCATCACCCGATCGCCCCATTACCCCATACTTATCATATCTACCACACTTACCACGCCTCCCTCGCTCAGTACACTTCCCCCGCCACTTCTGCAAGAGGTCTAGTTTTAGCAAGTGCTGCCAAAAACTCAGTCAGTTGTGCTGGAATTTGATCGTGGACAATTTGGCGGTATTCAAGGAAATGCTCCAGATAGGCATGATCGCTAAGATACCGTTTCCATACCTGAGGATTGTGCCTGAGGATAGAAAAAAGTTGACCCCAGAATTGGAAGCGGGTTTGGCGCTTGATGCCATTGCGCCAGATAATAATTAGCAGTGCCCAGAAATAGATCAATTTTGGCATTACCAACTTAGGGTGATGGGGTTTCGGCTTCATGTTTAAGTAGTGCCGATAAAGTCTTCCTAAATAGGATTCTGGTTTATATAATTCCCAGAAACAACTGACATATTCCTGAGCCAGTTGTTCTATCGGGCGAGTGGGGATAAAATTGGTCAGGGTTGTCTGATTGATATTTTCTTCATTACCTTCTAGTAAACGCCCCTCTTGTTTGAGCCGATCCCAAAGGGCGGTATTGGGCAAGGCTTGTAACATACTAAAAACTGTATGGGGAATGGCGGTTGCTTCCACAAAATCGATAATGCGATCGCCTGCTCCTGGTTTTTCCCCATCCAAGCCAATAATAAAGCCAGCCATCACTCGCAAACCTGCCCGATTAATTTTCTCAACCGCATCTGCTAAGGGTTGACGAGTGTTTTGGTGTTTTTTGGTCAGGGTCAAGCTATCGGTATTTGGTGTTTCAATTCCCACAAAGACTGAACTAAAATTGGCAGCAATCATCAACTCCAAAAGTTCATCGTCTTCGGCCAGATTCAAAGAAGCTTCTGTGGACAAAGGAAAGGGGTAACCATGCTCTGCCATCCAGGGAGCTAGTTCCTGCAACAGAAGCTTAACATGGCGTTTATTGCCAATAAAATTATCATCAACTATAAATACAGGAAGCCGCCAACCCAGATTATAGAGGGTTTCCAATTCAGCCAAGACTTGAGCCGGGGTTTTGGTGCGTGGTTTACGGCCATATCGCACAGAGATGTCACAAAACTCGCACTCGAAAGGACAACCACGGGAAAACTGTACCGACATCTCGCTATAAGCATCCAATTCCATTGACACTCCCCGCCCTGGAAGGACGGGGATTCTTGCTTCAACGGGGTGACTTGTTATCCCTTGCCGGAGCCAGGAAAAATAGAGGTCTCCTCTCCACAAGCGTATTTGGTCTATGACCTAGGTTTCGGTGTGCCCCACCGTACCTAAAATAGTTAACAAATTTAAGTTAACAAATTTAGATAACAAATTTAGATGAACATTTTTTTGATCTTAGACTTTCATAGACGTCCAAATCGTTAGACTTGATTGTGCAACATGATTATCTCAAAACAGGTTTTTTACACTGTCTACTTATTCAAGATCATGTTTATCTAGAACATTAATTGTTTTTTTGTTATGTTTTTATCTTAACACGGTGCGATAAAACTGTCAATACATAGATGCTCCAAAGGAGCCTTCAGTTGCGAACAAAAAAAAGCCGTCCTGTAAGGACGGGGCGCGATTACCCAAATTTTTTGGTAAATCGTAGCGGGGAATTGGTGTCTTGGTTACATCTGCCCTTTCGCCATTAGCACGGAATACTCCCGAGCTTTCTCCCAGAGCCAGTGCCTCAACAAATCTCGGTAGGGTAATCTCACCTTCATCTAAAATCAGAAAGTCTACT